>NZ_BMDZ01000066.1 GCF_014636235.1 Tistrella bauzanensis | reverse complement strand
GAATCAGGCGCCGGCCGCAGGCTCAAGGGCGGATCTCACTGCGATCGCGACACATTCCGAAGACCCATTCTGCAACAGGCTCCGAAGCGGCATTGTATTTTTCGGTAGTGACCTTCACCACGCTTGGCTATGGCGATATCGTTCTGGGCCATGACTGGCGTCTGCTGGGTGCCATGGCCTCGGTGAACGGCATCATCCTGTTCGGCTGGACCACGGCGGTGGTGGTGGCGGTGCTGACCAGCGCCATCGAACATCGCGATGCCCGCCGGCGCGAGGGGGCAAAGAGCGAGGGCCATCGCTGGGAGCCCTGGCATCCGCATGTCCAGTGGCGGCCGCATGTGCAGGATGTCCGCCACCACCCGCGTGCTCATGACCGGGGCGACGCTATGGATCACGACGAGGCCGAGTGACGGACGGTCGCGGCTGACGCTGAAGCCGGGCCTGAAAAAGAGCCGGGCCTGAAAAAGAAACAGGGGACCAACCGGTGAGGTTGGTCCCCTGAATGGCGCGCCGGGGAAGATTCGAACTCCCGACCCCCAGATTCGTAGTCTGGTGCTCTATCCAACTGAGCTACCGGCGCATGCCCGGATTTGAGTGGGTGTGCCGCAGATGGTGGTCTGTGGCCCCCTCACCGGGACGAGGCGGAAAATAGTCCGGCTTTCCGGGGAATGCAAGCGCTATGTGGCGTTTTCTCGAAGGTGCCGGCGGGCTGGCGGGCGTTGGCGATCAGACGTGGTGGCAGGCAGCCAGGCGACCCCCGTCCACCGGGCGCAGCTCGGGCCGCTCGGTGCCGCAGATGTCGGTGGCGCGGCCGCAGCGGGGCATGAAGGCGCAGGCGGGCCGTGACTGGCCGGAGGCCTGCGGTGTCAATGCCGGGCCCTGATCGGCCGTCTGGCGGGCGCGTCGGCGGCGGCTGCGCGCCGGATCGGGCACCGGCACGGCGGCGAGCAGGGTGCGGGTGTAGGGATGGGCCGGGTTGTGGAAGATCTCGGCGGTGCGGCCGGTTTCGACCACGCGCCCCAGATACATCACCGCCACCCGGTCGGTGACATGGCCGACCACACCCAGATCATGGCTGATGAACAGATAGCCCATGCCGACCGCGGCCTGCAGGTCCATCATCAGGTTCAGCACCTGCGACTGCACCGACACGTCCAGCGCCGACACCGCCTCGTCGGCCACGATCAGCCGGGGACGGGTGATCAGGGCGCGGGCGATGGCGATGCGCTGGCGCTGCCCGCCCGAGAATTCATGCGGATAGCGGTCGGCATCGGCCGGCCGCAGCCCCACCTGGGCCAGCGCCTCGGCCACCCGCTCGGCGCGCTCGGCCATGCTGGCGGTCTTCAGCCCCTCCATCGGTTCGGCCACCACCCGTTCCACCTTGTGGCGCGGGTCCAGCGAGCCGTAGGGATCCTGGAACACCATCTGCAGATCGCGCCGCCGGGCCAGCAGGTCGCGCCGGCCCAGCTTGAACAGGTCGTCGCCATCAAAGATCACCCGCCCGGCGCTGGGGCTTTCCAGCGCCACCACGGTACGGGCGAGGGTGGATTTGCCGCAGCCGGATTCGCCCACGATGCCGACGCTTTCGCCCGCCGCCATCTGAAGGTCCACGCCGTCGAGCGCGCGCAGCACCGGCGGCGTCTGGAACAGGCTTTCGCGGGGCAGGCGGTATTCACGCACCAGCCCCTCGATCTGCAGCAGGGGGGTGGCTGGCGCGCCAGAGATTGACGGGGTCATGGACTGGGCGGCAGCGCTCATGCGGCGAACTCCGGAATATGCTCGCCGCGCGCCACCGGATGGATGCAGGCCACGCCATGATCGGGCGCAAGCTGTGTCCAGGGGATCGGCCGGGCGCAAGGGTCGTCGGCGCGCGGGCAGCGGCCGGCGAAGGCGCAGCCCGGCGGCAGGCGGCGCGGATCGGGCACGGTGCCAGGGATCGTGGCCAGTCGGGGCCGGGTATGGGCCGGGCCGTCGCCATCGGCCGCATGTTCCAGCCCGCGGGCATGGGGAATGGCCGCGAACAGGCCATGGGTATAGGGATGGGCCATGTGGTCGAACAGTGCCGGAGTGGGGGCCGCCTCGACGATCGACCCCGCATACATCACCGCGGTCATGTCGACGGTTTCGGCGATGACGCCCAGATCATGGGTGATCAGCACCAGACCCATGCCCATCTCGTCGACCAGTTCCACGATCAGGTCCAGGATCTGGGCCTGAATGGTGACGTCGAGTGCTGTGGTGGGCTCGTCGGCGATCAGCAGCTTCGGTTCGCAGGCCAGCGCCGCCGCGATCATCACCCGCTGGCGCTGGCCGCCCGACAGCTGATGGGGATAGAGGTCGAGCGGAAAGCGCCGGGCGTTCAGGCCCACCCGTTCCAGCAGCCGGCGCGCGCGGGCATCACCCTCGGCGCGGCCCAGGCCCAGATGCAGGCGCATGCTTTCCGACACCTGATGACCGATGGTCTTGACCGGGTTCAGCGCGGTCATCGGCTCCTGGAAGATCATCGCCATGTTGCGGCCGCGGCGGGTGCACAGCGCCGCCTCGGTCAAGCGGGTGAGTTCCTCGCCGGCAAGGTTGATCGAGCCTTCGACCATCGCCTTGTCGGGCAGCAGGCCCATGATGGCAAGGGCTGTCATCGACTTGCCCGATCCGCTTTCGCCGACCAGGCCCAGCATCTGGCCGGGCGCCACGGTGAAGCTGACCCCGCGCAGGATCGGCGCGGGCCCGTCGGGCGTGGGCAGGGTCACCCGGAGATTGTCGATCGCGAGCAGCGGCGCGTCGGCAGCGGTCATGGGCGTGTCCGGTCCTTCAGAGGCAGGAGGGCAGAGGCTGGAGGGCGGGAAGCGGAGGGAATGACAGGCACCGGCTCATCAGCGCGCCCGCCGGAGCTTGGGGTCGAGCACGTCGCGCAGGCCGTCGCCCAGCAGGTTCAGGCCCAGCACCGTGAACACGATCGCGAGGCCGGGAATGATCGCGAGCTGCGGCGCCATGTAGATGAAGGTCTGCGCCTCGTTCAGCATCCGGCCCCAGCTTGGTGTGGGCGGCTGGGTGCCGAGGCCCAGATAGCTGAGGCCCGCTTCCGCCAGAATCGCCAGCGCGAACTGGATGGTCGCCTGCACGATGATGATCGACATGATGTTGGGCAGTACGTGGTGCAGGGTGATGCGCACCGTGCCCTTACCCGAGAGGCGCGCCGCCATGACGTATTCGCGCGACCAGATGGCCAATGCGGCGCCACGGGTGACGCGGGCGAAGACCGGAACGTTGAAGATGCCGATCGCCAGGATCGAGTTGACGGCGCCGGGGCCCAGCAACGCGGTGATCATCACCGCCGAGAGCAGCGCCGGAAAGGCGAAGGCGAAATCGCTGAACCGCATCACCAGCTCTTCGATCCAGCCGCGCCGGGCGGCGGCGAGACAGCCCAGCGCCGTGCCGAGCGACAGGCCGATGCCGACCGCGACCACGCCGACCAGAATCGAGT
Organism: Tistrella bauzanensis; assembly: GCF_014636235.1. Lineage (NCBI taxonomy): Bacteria > Pseudomonadati > Pseudomonadota > Alphaproteobacteria > Geminicoccales > Geminicoccaceae > Tistrella > Tistrella bauzanensis. The sequence goes on along the minus strand of NZ_BMDZ01000066.1, from coordinate 24,071 downwards.
TCTGGGCGCCGGTCATGATCATCGACAGGATGTCGCGGCCGAACTGGTCGGTGCCCAGAAGATTGAGGTCCGACGGCCCCTGAAGCCGCGTGCGGATGCTCATCCGGGTGGGGTCGAGCGGTGTCCAGAACAGCGAGGTCGCGGCGATGCCCAGGAAGAGCAGGGTCAGCACGCCGCCGATGACGAAATTGCGGCTGGCGGCGGCCCGGCGCGCGATCTCGACCAGCGGCGAGGGACGGCGGATGGTGACGGGGCCGGATCCGGGAGCGGGGTTGGCCGTGGGTGTGGTCTGGGTCATGGTCTGAAGCTCCTCACACCCGTCACATCATGTCCCCGCCGCGCCGCAGGCGCGGGTCGAGGGCGGCATAGGACATGTCGACCAGGAAATTCACGAACACGACCACGGCCGCGATGATCACCACCAGGCTCTTCACCGTGATCAGGTCGCGCTGCGCGATGGCCTGGAAGATCAGCCGGCCGACACCGGGCAGGGCGAAGACGTTCTCGATGATGATCGTGCCGGCCAGCAGCGACGACACCTGAAGGCCCAGGATGGTGACCACCGGGATCAGCGCGTTGGGCACCGCGTGGCGCCACAGCGCGGCACTGCGGTTCAGGCCCTTGGCGCGGGCGGTGCGGACATAATCCTCGCGCAGCACTTCCAGCACCGACGACCGGGTCACGCGTGACAGGATGGCCGCCTGCGGCAGTGCCAGCGCAATCGCCGGCAGGGCAAGGGCCGCGACCACCGGGCCGACACCGGCGTCCCAGCCGGGAAAGCCGCCGGCCGGCGTCCAGCCCAGATTGACCGCGAACAGGATGATCAGCAGCAGGGCGAACCAGAAATTCGGCACGGCGACGCCCACCTGCGAAAAGCCCATCACGCCGAAATCACCCAGCTTGTTATGATTGCGCGCGGCATAGACGCCAAGTGGCAGGGCGATGGCGGTGGACAGCAGGATGGCAAGCAGCGCCAGCGGCACGGTGATGGCGATGCGGTCGCCGATCAACTCCGACACCGGCACGCTATAGGTATAGGAGCGGCCGAAATCGCCGACCAGCATGCCGCCCAGCCAGCCGAAGAACCGGTCCGCCAGCGGCTGATCCAGCCCGAGCTGCGACCGCAGCGCCGCCACCGTGTCGGGCTCGGCATTCAGGCCCAGCATCACCGCGGCGGGGTCGCCCGGCAGGATTTCGAGCACGACGAACACGACCGTCGCGGCGACCAGCAGGGTCAGCGCCAGGGTGATCAGCCGTCGGAACAGGAACAGGGCCATGGAGCCGGCGCGTCCTCGGATGGGTGTCGGGCGGGGCGGGGCAGTCCTGGTGCGGAAAGCCCCGTCTGCGGTGCCCTTGAGGCGGGCGCCGCAGACGGGGGACCGGTCACTCGGTCCAGTGCACCTTGGTCAGATCGTTGACCTGGAACGGACGATCGGTCCACAGGCCCTCGACCTTGACGTTCCAGACGCCGTATTGCGGCAACTGGAACAGGAAGGCGTTGACCGAATCCTCGGCGATCATCCGCTGGGCATCGCCATAGAGGGCGGTGCGCTCGGCCTGATCGGTGGTGGCGTCGATCTTTGCCATCAATGCCTTGAAGTCGGCATTGTCATAGTTGAAGTAATAATTGTCGCGGGCATAGATGCTGATATCCATCGGCTCGGTGTGCGAGACGATGGTCATGCCATAGGCCTTGTTCTTGAAGACCTGGTCCAGCCACTGCGCCCATTCCAGCGGCACGATTTCAGCCTTGATGCCGACATCGGCCAGCATGGCCGCGATGATCTCGCCGCCGCGACGGGCATAGGGCGGGGGCGGCAGCATCAGCACGGTTTTGAAGCCATCGGGATAGCCGGCCTCGGTCAGCAGCGCCTTGGCCGCATCTGGGTCGTAAGGATAGCGGTCGGTGAGATCGAGATAGCCGGGCGCATGCGGGGCGAAATGGCTGCCGATCGGCGTGCCATAGCCGAACTGGCCGTCGATGACGGCCTGACGGTCGATGGCATGGGCCACCGCACGACGCACCCGGATGTCGTTGAACGGCTTGGCGCCGTTGTTCATCGCCAGGATGGTTTCGCCCTCGGTGGTGCCGATCGCCACCTTGAAGCGCGGATCGGCTTCAAGCTGCGGCAGGTTCTCGGGCGCCGGGAAGTTCGAGAAGGCATCCAGATCGCCGGCCAGGATCGCCTGAAGGGCGGCGGCGGGATCGGCGATGAACTTGAAGGTCGCCGATGTCAGCGCCGGCTTCTCGCCCCAATAGGCGTCGTTGCGGACCAGTTCGACCCGGTCGCCCTTGACCCATTCCTTGAAGGTGAACGGCCCGGTGCCGATCGGCTTGGTCTTTTCCGACTCGCCCGCGCTTTCGGGCGCCACGATGACCGCATCGCCCCAGGTCAGGTTGAACAGAAGCTGCCCGGCGGGCTTTTCGAGTGTCAGCACCACGGTCAGCGGGTCGGGCGTCTCGATCGACTTGATCGGGGCGAACAGGCCCTTCTGCGCATTGACGCTGTTCGGCGCCACGGCGCGGCTGAAGCTGTATTTCACGTCGGCCGAATCGAAGGTCGTGCCATCGTGGAACGTGACGCCGTCATGCAGCTTGAAGGTATAGGTCAGCCCGTCATCCGAGACTGTCCAGCTTTCGGCCAGCAGCGGCAGGATCTGGCCCTGCTCGTCGAGGCGGACCAGGCCTTCGAAGACGTTGATGTGCACGACCTCGTCGATCGCCGCCGCGGCACCCGCGGTGGGATCGAGATGCGGCGGTTCCAGCACCGCGCCGATCGAGAATGTATCCTTGGCGGCAAGGGCGGCGGCCGGCCCGAAGGCCACCGCCGTTCCCAGAAGTGCCGCGGCGAGCCACGGCTTGATGGTGCCCATGTCTAGTCAGCCTCCCTGCGCGGCCCGATTGAGCCGATGCCCGTGAATGGACCGATACCCGGGGTAGCGCCCCAGTGTTTCGGCCGCATAGACGCCGCGGGTCAGGGCACGGGCGACACAGTCTGCCGCGTGCATGCCGAGCCGGGCGACATCCGCCGCCGGATCGGTGAGCGGACGCCGTCCGGTGGCGAGTACGAAGATCGTATCACCGTCGAATGGCGTGTGCATCGGGCGCACCGCGCGGGCATAGCCGTCCTGGGCCATGATCGCGATCCGCTCCGCCTCCCCGCGGGTCAGATCGGCATCGATTGCGACGATGCCGATCGTGGTGTTGCCGGCGGTTGCCGCTGCCGCCGGATCTCCGGTCGCCAGACGTCCGTCGGCATCGTCAGCCACGGCCGGCCTCTCCCCGGAGGCCGCGGCTTCGAGGTCTTCGCCCGGCACGCCGGGGCGACCGGGCGTGAAGGTGAAGTCGTGGGTGGTGGGCTTCGCCAGCAGATGCAGCGGCTGCCCGCCGAATTCGCAGTCCATCTCGTGCGCCCAGGCCCAGAAGCACGGCGTGCCCGGAATGACCGGGGTGCCGAAGGCATTGCAGGCGACCAGCGCGCCCACGGTGAAGCCTTCGCCCGTCACCACCGAGGCACTGCCCAGCCCGCCCTTATAGGCGCCGGCCTTGGCGCCATAGCCGGCACCGGCATTGCCTTCGGTGACGGTGGTGCCAAGTGCGTCCATCGCCTGATCCGCCAGCCGGCGATAGGGCGGTTCGCGGCCCCAGGCCTTGTCGCCGCCATTGACCAGATCGAACAGGATCGCCGAGGGCACGATCGGGATGATCGCGTCGCCGACGCGGTGGCCGCGCCCTTCGGCCGCCAGCCGGACCATCACCGCCGAGGCGGCATCCAGGCCATAGGCCGAGCCCCCGGACAAGACCACCGCATGCACCTTCTGCACCATCGACGACGATTTCAGCGCATCGGTTTCCCGGGTGCCGGGGCCGCCGCCGCGCACATCCACCGCCGCCAGCATCGGCTCGTCGGGCACGATCACGGTCACGCCGCTCCACAGCCGGTCGTCATGGGCCTGCCCCACCTTGATGCCGGGCACATCGGTGATCGCGTTCAGTGGCCCTGCGCGAAACGTGGCACCGGGACGGGACTGGGTCATCGGGTTGCGAAGGCTCCGGATTGTGCGGCCATAACGACTGACCTGGGGGTGCGTGGCGATGGATGCGGCTGCCGGCCGCAGGATTGCCTAACATGTCTCGTATGACCGGCAGGATTGCCAGACGATACGGGGCAAGGCTTTCTAGACTGGCCACCTGCTTCAATAAGTCGGGAAGCCTAACGTTTCATTGTTTTGTGGTCAACTCTTTGGAAGAATGACCACTTGTTTCTTCTCGTGGACGTTTCGTTTCTAATATTGTCTTGATGATTTTTAGTGGTCTATCGTGCCGCGACATCATCGTCAGAGGCGCGGATGGCATCGGTCAGCAGCAGGTGCAGGGCGCTGTGGTCCAACTCGCCGCGGCCCTGTTCCACCAGAGCCGCGAAGCGGTCGCGGACCAGGCGGGTCGCCGGCAGATCCAGCCCGTGCGCGTCGGCCAGACGGGTCGCCTGGGTCATATCCTTCAGATGGATGCGGGACTTGCCGCCCGGCACCATATTGCCGGTGACCATGCGCTCGCCATGCTGGCGCAGGATGGTGCCATCGGCGAAACCGCCGATCATGGCGGTGCGCACGCAGGCCGGATCGGCGCCGGCGGCCTCGGCCAGGGCCAGCGCCTCGGCCACGGCCTGGATCACCACGCCGACCACGACCTGATTGGCCGCCTTGGCCACCTGACCGGCGCCGGGGCCGCCGATGCGGGTGATCCGCGCGCCCAGAACCTGCAGCACCGGCAGCGCCCGTGCCATCGCCGCGTCACTGCCCCCGGCCATGATCGACAGACTGGCCGCTTCGGCGCCGCGGGTGCCGCCGGACACCGGCGCATCGACCAGGGCCGCCCCGCAGGCATCGGCCAGGCGTCGGCCGATCGCGGGGGTTGCCAGTGGATCGGTTGTGCCCATATCGATCACCAGCGTCGGTGCCGGTCGGGCTCTGGCGACACCGTCCGGGCCGAACAGCACCGCCTCGACGGCGGCGGTATCGGTCACGCAGATCACCACGATATCGGCGCCGGCCGCCGCGTCGGCGGGGGAACTGGCGGCCGTGGCGCCGGTTTCGGCCGCAACCGCGGTCGCCGCCTGCGTGCTGCGGTTCCACACCCTGAGCGTCGCGCCGGCTTTCGCCAGATGGCCTGCCATCGGACGCCCCATCAGCCCCAGCCCCAGCATGGCGATGACCAGGCCGTCGAGGCGCGGGCGTTGTGCTGCCTGGGTCTGGGCGGTATCGGTGGTGTCGGGGAAACCGGTCATCGGGGATGCGCTCCGCAAGAGGGGGATGCGCCGGCTGCGGGGCGGTTTGAGCGGCGCGCCGGGGCATGATGATATAAACTCCGCTTTCATCCCACGATCCACGCCCTCGCGCCGTTCATCAAGGAAATGCCCGCATGACCGATCACATCCTGACCAGCGAGGCCGAGCTGGAGGCGCTGTATGGCGCGCCGGTGCCGGCATCCCTGACCAAGGAGGTGCCGGCGCTGACGCCGCCCTATCGCGCTTTTATCGAGGCGGCGCCGTTCTTTTCCCTGGCGACGGTGGCGCCCGAAGGGCTCGACTGCTCGCCCCGCGGCGACCCGGCGGGCTTCGTGCGGGTGGTGGATGACCGCATGCTGGCAATCCCCGACCGGCGTGGCAACAACCGCATCGACAGCCTGCGCAACATTCTGCGTGATCCGCGCGTGGCGCTGATGTTCCTGATCCCCGGCAAGGGCGAGGCCTTGCGTGTCAATGGCCGGGCCAGCCTGTCGGTGGCGCCCGATCTGCTGGACAGTTTCGCCATCGATGGCAAGCCGCCGCGGACCGTGATGCTGGTCGCCATCGACACGGTGTATTTCCAGTGCGCGCGGGCGCTGCTGAGGTCCGGATTGTGGACACCGGCAAGCTGGCCGCGCGCCGACGCGCTGCCGACCGCCGGCGACATGCTGGCCGCCGCCCGCGACGGCTTCGACGGTGCCGCCTATGACAGTGAGGCCGGCACCCGCCTGCCACGCACATTGTATTGAACCGGGTATCGGGATCTTTCCGGGTGCCGGGGCAGTGATCGGCCGGTGCCGGGGGCGACCGGCTAGGCGTTTGATGTGGTGACATTTTCCCGCCGGACCGGGGGCGCTGCGGAAAGACGTTGCATCTGATGCATGGATGGGGCTAAACAACGGGCCTTGCGGCTGCCGGGGGCTTCGTGCACGCTGCCGACGTAGTCGGTGCTAACCGCCTGCGCCACAAGATGTGGTAGCGGCCCTCTCATATACCGGTGGGCTGTCGCATCAATGGGGCCAGATCTACCGTCCGGCGCCGGATCGACCGTTTGGCGGATGGCGTCCGGACGGCCATGGCACCCTCGCCCCCACCTTCGCGCCCGTCGCAGTCCTGATGTTTTCGGGGGTCTGCCGACGGGATCCGCGGCCCGCAAGCCGCCCGCCCAAGGAGGCGATCGAGCATGTCCTTCATCATCGCGGAAGCCGAAGACGTCGTGGCCAACCCTCTCGATCTCGTCGAACAGATCGTCATTGCCAATGAATGGCCGTTCGACCGTCAGACCGATGACGAAATGGCGGTGGAGATCACCGGCAAGTTCTGCGACTTCCGTCTCTGGTTCGCCTGGCGCCCTGAAACCGCCGCCCTGCATCTGTCCTGCGCGCTGGACATGAAGGTGCCGGTCGGGCGCCGTGGTGGCATCTATCCGCTGCTGGCGCAGTTGAACGAGCGTCTTTGGCTGGGGCATTTCGACTTGTGGACCGAAGAATCGGTGCCGTTGTTCCGCCACACCCTGCTGGTTCGCGGCGGCCCGCTGACCCCTGAACATGTGGAAGAGGTGGTCGATATCGCGGTCACCGAATGCGAGCGTGCCTATCCGGCCTTTCAGTTCGTGATCTGGGGCGGCAAGACCGCCGAAGAGGCGATCACCGCCGCGATGTTCGAAACCGTCGGCGAGGCCTGACCGTCCATGACCGCGACCGCGAGCAGCCCCCCGGCCCTGGCCGGTCATATTCTGGTGATCGGCGCCGGCCGCATGGGCGGCGCCATGATCGATGGCTGGCTGGCCGGCGGTCGCGCGCCGGCCACGATCACCGTGATCGAGCCATCGCCCGACGCCCGCGCCCGGCTCAGTGCCCGCGGGCTGGTGGCGGTGGCCGATGCCGATGCGGTCGCGGTGCCCGATGAGGGCTTCGCGGTGCTGGTGGTGGCGGTGAAGCCGCAGAGCTTCGAAGCGGCATTGCCGCCCGCCGCGCCCTTGCTGTCGGCCGGAACCCTGGTGGTGTCGGTGGCCGCCGGCAAGCCGGTCGCCACGCTTCGCAACCTGCTGGGCCATCCGCGCCTGGTGGTGCGGGCGATGCCCAACACCCCTGCGGCAATCGGTCGCGGCATCACCGGCTGCTATGCCGTGCCCGAGGTGGATGGCGCCGGCCGCGCCACCGCCGAGGGTCTGTTGTCGGCGGTGGGCGAGGTGGTATGGATCGCGGATGAAGATCTGATCGATGCCGTCACCGGCGTGTCGGGCAGCGGCCCGGCCTATGTTTTCCACATGATCGAGGCGATGACCCAGGCTGGCGTCGCCGTGGGCCTGCCCCATGAAACCGCCCGCCGCCTGGCCCGGGCCACGGTGATCGGTGCCGCGGCCCTGGCCGATGCCTCGCCTGAGACCGAAACCGCGCTGCGCGAGGCGGTCACCAGCCCCGCCGGCACCACCGCCGCCGCTTTGGCGGTGCTGATGGACGACACGAACGGCCTGCCGCCGCTGATGACCCGTGCGGTCACCGCCGCACGCGATCGCGGCCGCGCCCTGGCCGATTGAGGCGTCGGCCGGGTGCGGGGGCAAGGCCGTGGTCACGCACCGCGTGCCTTGACGCAGAGGTTGGGTCGCCGCGGGACTTGGAAGCGGCCCCGGGCTGCGGTTCTTCGCCGCAGCCGGCCTTGAAATATCGCAATCTGCAACGTTTTGCCGGGGCCGTATGGCGGACCTGGCTGCGCAACCCTCTTGCCCCGAAGCCCGGTTCAGGTCACTAATCGGCAAAAGCCCGAACATGCGGAGCGCCGGAGAGATGACCCACGCCATTCACGGCATCGATCATGCCATCATCGGTGTCGCCGACCTGGACGCTGCACGCGATCAGTATCGGCGGCTCGGTTTCGCCGTCACCGACCGGGGCCGCCATGTCGGCTGGGGAACGGCGAATTATTGCGTCATGTTCGATCATGACTATCTGGAATTGCTGGGGCTGATCGATGCCGCTGCCTTCACCAACGGCCTGGATCGCTTCCTGGCCGATGGCGAGGGCGGGCTGGGCGTGGTGTTCGCCACCCCGGATGCCGAAGCATCGCATGCATTACTGGGGTCCGCCGGGCTGGTGGCGCCTGAAAACGCGCTGCGCGAACTGGGCCGGGTGATCGAGAACGGCCCCGACGGCCAGCCGGTGGACCTGTCGTTCCGCAACGTCCATCTGGCCGAGGGGGCGACGCCGGGTCTGTCGGCGTTTCTGTGCCAGCACCTGACCCCTGAAAAGATGCGCCGTCCCGACTGGATGGCCCACCCCAACACCGCCCGGGGCATCATCTCGGCCACCATCGTGATCGACGACGTGACCGGTGCGGCCGAAGCCTATAGCCGGCTGTTCGGCACCGGCGCCGTCACCCCCACCGACACGGTGATCGCGGTGCATACCGGGCGCGGCGTGCTGATGTTCGCAACACCATATGACCTGCCCAATCTGCATCCGGATCTGGATGACGAACCGCGCAAGCGCGATCACGGGCTGGTGGCGCTGCAGATCGGCATCGCCGATCGCGATGCCGCGGCGGCAGTGCTGGACCGGAACGGCGTGGCCTATGAGCGCGAGCAGAATGGCGACATCATCATCGGCCCCGACGAAGCCTGCGGCGTGCTGATCGAATTCACCGCCGCCTGACATCGAACGACACCGGGGGGAACCTTGCGGCCCGGCTCCCGACGACACATGTCGACGGTTTCGACTTGAAAGCAGCATGTCAGGCGCGTTGGGGCGACAGCGTCTGACCATTCTCAGGATCAACGCTGTGGACGCCTTGACGATACACCATTATGGTGCCAGATAATGGAGAAGAAGAAACCGACCTACGACCTCCATGCGATTCAGGCGTCCGCTGGCTCAACGATGGCAATCGCGACCGCTGCCATCAAGGGAGCAGCGGAGATGGGTATGACCCGTAGCGATATCATCGGCGTCATCAAAACACTATCCCACCGCGATTTCTATAAATCGATGACGACGAATCAAAATCATAGCATCTGGATGGATGTCTATTACGGACGAACTGAAGATTACGTAATCTACATCAAGTTCGTGCAGGATGCTGTTACCGGATTTACCTGCACGTCCTTCAAGGAGAAGTGAGATGGGCGCTGTCGAGGAAACGCGCGTGCATCCGGAAACCGGTACTACTCTCATGCGTGGCGTTCGCAAAGTCACACTGACCTTCCGCTCTCAGCGCGAAACGATCGACTTGCCCGGTTGGTATCCGGTCGACGACCCCACGGCGGATCAGGGTATTCATGATCCGAAGGACATGCAGGTTTCCGATCGCATGATCAACGTCATGAAGGCCCGGGAACTGGGCGTCATGACGCCAGACCAGATCCGAGCGGCTCGCAAAAAACTGAAGCTCACGCAACGCGAGGCGAGCCGTATCATTGGCGGCGGGCCACATGCTTTTCAGAAATACGAGGCCGGAGACGTCGTGTTGAGCAAGGCCGCGGACACGGCGCTCCGTCTTCTCTCGAACAAGCCCGAACGGCTTTCTGAACTCGGGGCCTGCATCGCCTGAGCGGGGCCCTTTCAACTCAGAGATATGAAGCCCGCAGGGAGGTCTGCGGGCTTCATATTTACTGTCAGTGCTGGACCCTGCGGGCACCCTCTCGTTCGTATCGGGCGTCGACATCCACCGGTGCCGCCGTGGGGGATGCAATCAGATCGCCGGGCGGCGCGGCCCCATCAGCCGGCGGTCGAGGAAACGCAGGGTCACCTCCAGGGCATAGCGGGCCTCTTCCGGCCGGTAGTCGGCGCGGGCCTCGCAATTGAAGCCGTGGCCGGCCTGGGGATGGACGTAGATTTCGGCGCCCGGCACGGCCATGCGCAGTGTGTCGGCGGTGGGGCCGGCGGGGATGTGGCCGTCGCGGCCGCCCAGATGAACCAGCAGCGGTGCCTTGGCGCGGATGCCCTGGTCCAGATACTGCGGCACCTGACCGCCGTAATAGCTGACCGCGGCATCGACCGGCAGTCCGGCGGCGGCCAGATAGGCGAGACTACCCCCCCAGCAATAGCCGACCACGCCCACCGGGAAATCGTCGCCACGGCCATCGCGCAGCCGGCGGATGGCCGCGGCGATATCGGCCAGCGCCACCTCGTCCGACACCTGGCCCTTCAGTGCGATGCCGCGTTTCAGATCACCGGCGTCATAGCCAAGCTCGATGCCGGGCTCGACATGATCGAACAGCGCCGGCGCGATCACGTCATAGCCGGGCAGGGTGAAGCGGTCGGCGACGCCGCGGATATGCGCGTTGACGCCGAAGATTTCCTGGACCACCACCAGCCCCGCGCGCGCCGGAAGCCGCGGCCGGGCATACCAGGCCGACACCGTGTTCTCGGCGGCGGGATCGAGACGGATGAACTCACCCATGTGCTGAACCTCGTGACGGAGTTGCGACGGCCGGGCCGGACATGCCGGACCGTCTCTCAGATACCCCACGGCGCCGCCGAACGGAAGCAATCAGGCGCGGGCTCGTCGATCTGTGGCCGGACCCGGTGTAGGGCGCCTGTAAATATCGGTCCCCGCTCCGCTCTTACAGAAGAGATTCTTAAGCTTTCTTCCGCACACTCCTCTCCGCACCGCCGCCGCACCTTGTCAGGGGCAGAGCCGGACGGGGTTTCGAGGCGGAGACAATCGGATGTTCAAGACATCGGTCAGCAAGCTGTTGCTGACAATGGTCGGTATTGCGGTCCTGGCGCTGATGGTAACGGCGCTGCTGCGCCTGAATGACGCCTGGACACGATATCAGGATGTGCGTGTGGCGCAGACCTATGTCGATGCCGACAGCATACTGTTCAGGAACATGCTGGTCCTGCGTGTCCAGCGCGGGCACGGTCAGACCGCGCTATTGTCGCTCGACGACCCCCGTGCGCGGCTCGATGACCTGCGCGAGCAGGCCAAAAGCCAGTATGAGACCATCGTGGCGACCCTGACGGCGTTGAACCTGCCCGGTGGAGACCGGATCCTTACCCAGATCGCGGCACAGTGGTCGGCGGCACAGCCGGGCTTCGATATCCTGCGCACGGAAGCCGGCAAGCCGAAGGCCGACCGGAATGTGCGACTGACCGACGCCTGGTACGCCACGATGGGCGACCTGGCCAAGGTGGTGTCGGATGCATCGACCAGCGTGTCGAACGTGGTGCGGATGACCGATCCGGCCCTGGCGGAACTGGTGCAGATCCGCCGGCTGGCATGGCAGGTGCGTGATCGCTATGGTCTGCACTGCACGCTGCGGTCCAGCGTCAACAGCGGCCAGGTGCTGACCGACAAGCAGCGGGCGACGATGACCGAGTGGCGCGCCATCAGTGGCGCCGGCTGGGCCGGTCTGGACGACGTTATGCAGCGCTCGGGCATCAACCCGGCACTGGTTGCCGGCGCCACGGCGGCCCGGGCCTCCTATGACGCGACCATCACCCGGATCGACGGCGTGCTTGCCCGTCTGGATGGCAGCGGCACGCCGGCGATGACCCCGGCCGAATGGACCGCGCTGTGTCAGGCGCCATTCGAGGTGCTGGAAAACCTGTCGTTCAGCGCGCTCGACAATGCGGCGGAACGCGCGAGCCAGATGACCGCCGACGGGCGGCGCGCCCTGATCACCGATGCCATCATCATGGCGCTGCTGGTGGTTGCGGTCGCCGTGGCGGTGCTGACCATCCGCCGCCGCTTCACCCGGCCGGTCGGCCGGCTGTCGACCGCCATCGGCCGGTTGAGCGCTGGTGATTATGACACCCCGATCGAGACCCTGAACTATGACGACGAATTCGGCCGGATGCGCGATGCCATCGAGGCGCTGCGCTTGAGCGCCTTGGAGGCCCGGCGTCTTGCCGCCGCCCAGAAGGCGGCGCAGAGCGCGGATCTGGCCCGTGCCGGCCGGCTTGAGGCCCTGTGCCGGCAGTTCGATACCGTCGCCGGCAAGGCGCTGGGTTCGATCGGCCTGTCGGCGGACGGCCTGCGGAAAACGGCGGCCGGCATGCGGCGCGTCGTCGGCAGCGTGAGCGACGAGGCGGTGACCGTGGCCACATCGGCTGACCTTGCGACCGGCAATGTCCAGACCGTGGCGGCGGCGACCGAGGAACTGTCCTCGTCGATCGAGGAAATCGCCCGCCGGGTTCAGGGCAGCGCATCGACCGCGCGGGAAGCTGTGGCCAATGCCGACAAGACCAATGCGACGGTCCTGGCGTTGAGCGGGTCGGCCCAGCGTATCGGCGAGGTGGTGGAGCTGATTTCGCAGATCGCGGCCCAGACCAATCTGCTGGCACTGAACGCGACCATCGAGGCAGCCCGCGCCGGTGACGCTGGCAAGGGCTTCGCCGTGGTCGCACAGGAGGTCAAGAATCTGGCCACTCAGACCGCCCAGGCGACCGAGGATATCGGCCGGCAGGTGGCGGAAATTCAGGCGACCACCGGCGATGCCGTCAACGACATCCGCGCCATCACCCGCTCGATCGGTGAGATCGACCAATCCGCCTCGGCGATTGCGGCCGCGGTGCAGGAGCAGGGGGCGGCCACGCAGGAAATCGCCCGCAATGTCAACGAGGCCGCATCGGGCACGAGGCGGGTGAACACCACCATCGGCAAGGTGGCCGAGGCCAGCCGCGATGCCGGCGCCGCGGCGGTCGAGGTGCAGGAGAGTGTCGAGCACATGGTCGGGGATCTCACGACCCTGCGCCGTCAGGTCGACGACTTCCTCGGCAATCTGCGCACGGTCTGATTCCCAAGGGCGCGGCGGAATGATAGGGCGTCAAGCAGCGCCCCCCGTCCCCATCCCTGTCGAATCGAGCGATGACTGATTTTCCGTACCGGCGCATCAATATCCTTGGCGCGTCCGGTTCGGGAACCACGACCCTGGGCCGGGCCCATGCCGCTCGTCTCGGCCTTGGCTTCGTCGCCAGCCGGCACTGCCGCATCCTGCGCTTCGACGGCGATCAGGATGTCGAGCGGGGGATCGACCACATCATCGCGCTTGCACACAGATCCGTTTAACCCGCGAGGGCATGGGGCGCCATGCCGTCGCGGGTTGAACATCAAACGTCGTGGCCGCCTCTCGGATGGGGTCAGACGTTGATCACACGTTTAAACGTTGATCGGTCGGCAAACGGCCGTGAATGCTAGGTTTCGCGGGGAAATCGGGCCACGGCCTTTGCGGGAATCGCTGGAAGTACCCCCAGTTGTACCCCCAAGGGGGTACCGGGATGATAGATCAGTCTGGAAGCCGGTGCCAGCGCTACGCCTGCCGGATAAAACGGGTATGGCGCAGACCGCATTGTTGGCTGACGCATGGAGCGGTACGCGATGAGATGCAGGGGAACGGGCCACTGTGGCCCAGACCTTGGAGAACTCTCATGGCAGACCACCACACCCGCCACAACTCGCTGGGGCAAGATGCCCTGTTCGCTACACCTGCCTCGCTCATGCTCGATGCTCGCCTCACGCCGCTGGAGCGCAATGGTTGGCAGGTTCTGCGCATGCTGCGCTCTGCCGAGGGCATCAGCCCGCTGGCGAACCTGGGACAGTTGCGACGCTATCTCACCTCTACCCCATTGGGGCAGCGGGCCGGGTACGAGACGGCCCGGCGTGTCCTCGTCGTGCTTCGGCTGACGGGGTGGATCAGTCTGGTGGGCCAGCAACGCGATCCCCTTACCGGCCATGTGCTCAGCGAGCTGTATCAGGTTCACGAAAGCACCCTGGACTTCCAACAAGCCTGCGCGCTCGATGCCAGCCTGTCCGCGCTTCTGCAAGCGTCTATCGGTCACGAAAACAACCAGGTGGATCGGGTGGCCGTCCACATTCAGGCAACGCTGGCGCAGGCACCTGAAGCCGCTTCCATTGCGACCCACGATCAGCGCCACGATGACGATGATTTGCCCCCTACTCCGCCGCCGCAGGCGAGCGAGGCAGCCGCCCCACTGCCAATGTCTGGCGATTCCGCTGGCACCACGCTTGTTCCGCAACAGACCGGACACGCTCGCCACGTGACGGCTGAGCAGGGCAGTACGTATAAGACGTATATGTATAAAAAAGAACGTACGTACCGCGCGCGCGAAGGCGACGGCAATACGGCATCGCAGTCGGTGAGCTTGCCGCCTTGCCTGAGCAATGCCCAGGCAGATCAGCAAAAGGACGTGCAGGCCGCCTTGCGGCGGCTGCCGCCACAGCATCGCCAGGAAGTACTCGACGAGTTGCAGGCACGCAGCCAGAGCGGCACCGTGCGCAATGTCGTGGCCTACTTCTTCGCCTTGGTGAAGCGCGTCTTTGCGGGCGAGTTCCGCTTGTGGGCAGGTCGTGAGACATCTGCCGCCTCACGGCCTGTCGAAAATCGACCTGCTGGTGTGCCACGCACCGAACACCGCCCAGAACCGACTGCGCCACCGGCATCGCGTGAAACCGCCCTGGCGCACATCGCCAACATCCGCAAGATGCTGAGTGCCCCGACGAACGCTGGGGACATCGCGGCACAGGCAATGCAGGCCAGGGGATGGCAGCCGCATCCTGCGTAGCAAATGCTGCCGCGAAACGGGTCGTCACTGCACGCCGCAGTGACGACCCCGCCCACGCCAGCAACAATGCGGGCGAATGCCGAATCCTATTGCGTGCGGCAGACATGATGATGGCCGCCCTACACTGACCGGGCAGTTGCCAAGACCGATGGGCTTCGTACATCGGAAACCCCAACAGCGCAGGTTCCTGCAAGCGCTAGCCCGACAGGGTGGACCGCCCCAGGTATGCCCAGGCTCCGACCGCATACCGGCCCTACCCAGGGCGGAGCCTTCTTCGTCTGTTTGAACTCATCCCTACCGCGCCACCTGGCGCACTGTCCCTTGCGGCAATTACCTGTGTGCAACGCACAGGGTTCCCGCTGCATTTCTCATCCCACTCACTTCATAGGAGGACTCGTCCACGTTCACATCACTTTCGTCTTGCAGTACCTCCGTCCGGGCTTCCAACAGGGAGCAAGACGGACGCCTCATTCGAGGCTCTGGTGTCTCCTGAACACCATGCCCTTGCCCTCACGGGATCTCGCCTTGACGAGCTGGCACCAACACTAACCACTGAATTTCAGGACAACGCAGTACGGCGCTTTGCTTGGAGGCCGGACGATGGACGACTTGACCTACACCCTGCGGCAGCTTTGCCAGCGCAACCGTGACGGCAGCCACAACACACAGGCCGACCGGATGCGTTCGCTGTCGCTGGCCGCGCGGCAACTGCGGGAGGCCGGTTTCCGGCAGATGAAAGCCCCGTCGTTCAAGGGCAAGCACGTCCAGGCGCTGCTAGAACGCTGGCAGGGAGAAGGCTTGTCGTCCGGCACCATCAAGAATCGGCTCTCTCACCTGCGCTGGTGGGCCGAAAAGATCGGCAAGGCTGGCATCCTGCCGGCGGACAACACACAGCTTGGCGTGCCCGAGCGCCGCTATGTGACCAACATCAGCAAGGCCCAGGAACTGGGCACAGGTCTTGAACAGGTCACCGATGCCCACGTGCGCATGAGCCTTCAGCTACAGGCCGCCTTCGGATTGCGTCGGGAGGAAGCGATCAAGTTCCAGCCCAGTTACGCGGATCGGGGCGACCACATCGCCCTCAAGGGATCGTGGACGAAGGGCGGCCGGGAGCGAACAGTGTCCATCACCACGACAGAGCAACGCGACGCGCTCCAGGCAGCACACCACCTGGCAGGCACAGGGTCATTGATCCCGGCAGACAAGACCTACATCCAGCAACGGCACGTCTACGATGGACAGTGCAAGGCGGCGGGTCTGAGTCATATGCATGGCCTTCGTCATCAATACGCGCAAAGCCGCTATGAGGCTCTGACGGGGTGGCCTGCACCAGCAGCGGGAGGGCCACCCGTCAGGACGCTGAGCGATACACAGCGAACCCAGGATACCGCAGCACGACAAATCATCAGCCGAGAGCTTGGGCACGAACGGCTGCAAGTTACGGCTGTTTATCTCGGAAGATAAACAGCTTGGCATCCGCTACTTCACCACCTCCATCAGCTTGCCGAAACTGTCCACCACGTCGTACTTGACGTTCTCCGGGGCGTAGCGGCGGTTCATCTCGTCGAAGAACTTGCGGGCACACTTGATCTTGGTCTTTTCGATCTCGCGCAGGTCCATCGAGGACATGGACCCCTTGGTTTCCGCCACGAAATAGATGTGCTTGACCGCGCCTTCCTTGAAGCTGATCGCCCAATCCGGGTTGTAGTCGCCCACGGGCGTGGGAATAAGGAAGCCGCGTGGCAACTTGGCATAGACCACCACTTCATTTGCTGTGTCCAGCTCTTTCACGAACTCCCGCTCTACCTTCGAATCCGTCAGCACATAGTCGTAGATGTGTCGCTGAAGCTTGTCACCGGCCTTGCTGAAGTCCTGCTTGGTCTGCCCGGCGGTAAAAATGTCGAGGTCGAACTTGTCCTCGACGGGATCGTAGGCCAAGTGTTCGATGATGACCGTGGCCTTCTGTTCGTTGATGAGTCGCGTGGCCTCGGCGATGAAACTTTCCGGGTTGGTCTTGAACTGTGCAAAAACCGCGACGTTAATACCCTTGAGGATTTCCGCCACCATGCGGCGAGTCAATTGAGTACCTTCGGCCAGCTTGCCGATCAGGTCGTACTTAACCGCTGAATGGATCGACTGCTTGTTGTATTCGGTCTTTGTCTCGGAAACTTTGAAACCATCTCCACGCTTTAGCGCCTCGCCAGTCACCTGGTCGATCTGTTCGCCGGCCTGGATGGTGTATTGCAGCGGGGTCACGCGCAGGGCCGCGTCCAGCTCCTTGACCGCTTTTTGCACCAGCTCGTCCGAGTCGAAATCGACGCTGTAGGCCGCCTTGCGGTTGATGCGGTTCCACAGCGCCTTGAACTCCTGTTTGTCGAAGTTGGCGTTGAGCGGGTTCTTCTTGGGTTTGCGGTCGTCGCCGATGTCGGGCAACTGGCTAGCACTGAACACACTGTCGATAAGCTGGTACACCTGTGCGGCGTGCGGCTTCAGTTCGTCTGGCAGGTCGGCCAGCGTTCCGGCCTTCTTGGCATCGTGATACGCACTCGCGATCCGATCTGAATCGTCTGTGTAGTCGTTCTTGACCAAATAGCGGTAGATTTGCTTCGCCAGTTGCGGCGTAACCGGCACGTCGCCAGTCGCCGTTTTTAGCACCTTGCCGATGAAGTATTCCTCGTTTGCCACGCGCGGACGTTCCGACAGCGACTCGCTGATGTCCTTCTGCAGCGCAGCAACGAAGTCCTTGTAGCTCTCACTGGCGACCACGGTCAGCACGTTCACGTCGTGAACGGTGGCCGGGTGATCCATTCGGTCGCCTGTCTGGTTGACAGACAGCCGCAAGCCACGCCCCACCTCCTGGCGGCGGGAGATGGTGTTGTCGCTGTGCTTGAGCGCGCAGATGACAAACACGTTCGGGTTGTCCCAGCCTTCGCGCAGGGCTGAGTGCGAAAAAATGAAGCGCACCGGCTCGGCGAGCGACAGCAAGCGCTCCTTGTCCTTCAAGATCAGATCGTAGGCATCCACGTCATCTGAAAGCCCGGCGTTCTCGCCACGCGCGGCAACCGTCGGGTCAGCCAGCCGCTTGGTTTTCTTGTCGATGGAGAAGTATCCGCTGTGGGTCTTGTCGGCCGGAATGCCCTTCAAGTACTTGACGTAGGCCGTCTCGTCCAGATCGAGCACCTCGTTCAGGTACTGTGTGTATTCCTCTTCAAAGATGCGGGCGTATTCGCCCTTTTCGTCCACCTGTGCGTAGTCGCGGTACTTGGCCACCTCATCAATGAAGAACAGGGTCAGCACCTTCACGCCCTGTTGGAACAATGCCTGTTCCTTGTCGAAGTGCGCCTTGATGGCCTCACGAATCTGGATGCGACGCAGCGCCGCTTCAGTCACGTCGCCAGTGGCGTCACCGACCGTCAGCTCCACGCCATTGGTAAAGCTCAGGGTGTCGGTGTTGGCGTTGATGTCTGCCACCACGTAGTCGCGGTACTGATCCAGCCCGCCCGACAGATCGAACAAGTTGTTGCCCTTGCTGAGCTTCTTCACCACGCGCTTGATGTTTCCGCCCGTCAGCTTCTGCTCGAACTCGACGCGCGCCTCGGGCGGCTTCTTGCTCGAAATCTCGATGGATTGCAGGTACAGATAGCCCGCCGTGCCCGCCAGCCCCTTCACCGCGATGCCGCGCACGGCAATTTTCTTCACCAGCTTTTGGTTGTAGGCGTCCAGCGCGTCCAGCCGGTGAATCTTGTTATGGGTAGTCTTGTGGGTCGCCGAATAGCGCAGCACCATCAGTGCCTTGAATGCCTCCAGCGATTTCAGCGTCGCCGTACCCTCCATCTTCTGCGGCTCATCCAGAATCAGGATCGGACGGTTGGCACTGATCACGTCGATGGGTTTGCGGGACTGGAAGTCATCCAACACGTCGTAAATGCGACGGTTTTCCGCCCCGCGCGAGGCGAACGCCTGCACGTTGATCACCATCACATTGATGCCCGCGTCCGACGAAAAACTCTCAAGGTGGTGCAGCTGCTTGGAGTTGTAGATGAAGAAGCGCGCCTTCTTCTGGTACATCTCCAGGAAGTGCTCGGCGGTGATGTCCAGCGACTTGGCCACGCCCTCGCGGATGGCGATACTGGGTACCACGATGATGAACTTGCTCCAGCCGTACAGCTTGTTCAGCTCGAAGATGGTCTTGATGTAGCAGTAGGTCTTGCCCGTGCCGGTTTCCATCTCGATGTCGAGATTGACCTTGGCCACCTTGGTTTTGACCAGCGCATCCGACAGCGGCAGGTTCTGCGCTCGTTGCACGGCGTGGATGTTGTCCAGCAGAGCCAGCTCCGACAGGGTGAGGTCGGCGTTGCGAAAAGCCGCCTCCTGCTCTGCCGCTGCCTCTGGCGCGGCCTCCAGCGCTAGCGCCCCTTGTGGGCTGGCGGGTGCCGCCTTGCGGGTGCCGGGGTCAAGACGATAGCGAATGCCGCCGTGCTGCGGCACCTGCCCCTTGAAGCAGTCCACCACGGCCTGTACGGCGGCAGTCTGGTAGGCCTGCGTTTTGAACTTCAGCTTCATCGCAGCCCCCTCAAATGCTCTTCACTTCGGTGGATGGCGACAAGAGCTTGAAGATCTGCTCCACGTTGATCTTGACGGCGCTGTCTTTGAACCCCGCATCGCGGAACACCACGCGTAGCGGCTTGTGCGTAGCCAGTTCCTTGACGAAGGCTTCATCCACGCCGCCATGCGCGTCGAAGCAGGCGGCAAGCGCATTGCCGTCTACGAAGAACACGTCCTTGCCTTGGATGGTCTTCTGCTCAATGGGCAGGGCGAGGTCAACGCCCCAGTCCAGCATCACCTGGAACAGCAGGTCTTCCACCGTGCGGTCGGGCTTGATGTTGTCAACGAACAGGTCGAGGTTGGCTTTGTCGAGTGCATCGGGGGCGTAGTAGACGTCGGCCATGTTCGATGCGTCGATCTTGAGGACGCGAAAGCCGGTGTCCATACCCGTTGAACCTGCGACCTGGGCGATCTTCTTTCCAGCCTCCCGCAGACGCTTCTTCGTGATGTCGGCAATCGTGGCATATCCTGTCCGTCCCGTTTCTTCAGGAATTTGAGCTAGGATGAAGCGCCGCTTAGACCCGTGCGTCTGATTCACCTTCATGACTGCATGCCCTGTGCTGCCTGAGCCTGCAAAGAAATCAAGAATGATGTCGTCGGGTTTGGTGACCAGCTCAATCAACTCGGTCAGGACATCGGTGTTCTTCGGGAAAGGGAACCAGCCTTTCCCGACGAGTTCTTCAACCTCCAGCGTCGCAGAACGTCCGTCCCGGTAGAACACAGAAGAGTACGGCTCGCTGTCGATTTCAAAAAGGTAGCTTTTCCGCGTCGGAATCGTCGTCTCGTTAAGTCCAAAGTGAATGCGTGGAGGAGTCTGGGCAAGCGCCCATTTCGTTTTTTCCTCATCCCACCGCCAACCTGTTGACGGCTTCTTGCACGACTTTCCGGTGACTGGGTGAAGGATGTCGTGGCGTGGCCTGGACTCACGTCCGTCATCCGGTCCTGCAAAGTCAGCCGCGAAGTACAGCCCGCGATCATCCGACCAGTTGTAGTGCTTGTGTGCCTTGCGAGGATCGTCGTTCGGAAGCTGCTTGTACCAAGCCTGTATCTCTGCCCGGATGGCCTCGTGGTTGGCCCCCAAGCTGGCTTTCAGTTCAGAATACTTGGACAGCACCTGCTCAGCCCCTTCTTTGGGGCGTCGCCAGATTCCGCTTGCAAGGACGGACTCCTTATCTCGGACATAGCACAGGATGTATTCGTGGACTTTTGCGATGAGCTTCGAGTCCCCCTTCTTGGAGCGCTGCCAAACAATCTGACCTATGAAGTTTTCTTCTCCGAAGACTTCATCGCACACCTTGCGAAGATTGTCGGCTTCGTTGTCGTCAATTGAGATCAGAATCGCGCCATCATCTCGCAGCAAGTTGCGCGCAAGTTTCAGTCGCGGATATACCATGCTTAGCCAGTCCGAATGGAAACGTCCGTTTGCCTCGGTGTTCGCAACCAGTCGCCCCCTCTCTGAGTCGGCTTGATTGGACTGTTGCAGGTAGTCACCGACATCCGTGCTGAAGTCATCCTTGTAGATGAAGTCCTTGCCTGTGTTGTACGGCGGATCAATGTAGATCAGCTTCACCTTGCCCAGATACGTTTCCTGCAACAGCTTCAACGCATCCAGGTTATCGCCTTCGATGAACAGGTTCTTCGTCGTATCGAAGCCCACGCTTTCCTCGCGCACCGGGCGCAGCGTCTTGGCAATAGGGGCATTGGACGTCAGCAACGCCTCGCGCTTGCCCGGCCAGTTCAGGTGATAGCGCTCCTGCGGCCCTTCGACGATGGAACTGGACAGTTCCTGCCTGAGCTGGTCGAAGTCCACCGCCAGCTTCACGCTGCCATCCCCGTCTCGCGCTTCGGTCACGCAGCCGGGGAACAGATCGCGGATGCGCGCGATGTTGTCTTCGGTCAGGTTGGGTGAGTGCATCTTCAGTTTGTCCATTGCTCGATCTCTTCTTAAACGGGGTTCTCGGTATTGAAATGACAACAAGCTGCAGGTGCCTTATTCGTCATCCCCATCCTCGAATTTCTTCAATTCGGAAAACCTGGCTTTCATAGTGGGGTTGCCATGCGTCAATTTCTTGATCGTTACGTCCTGCGCCTTGTTGTTAGCCAGGCGTAGATTGCGATCGGTGCTCAGCAAAGCATCCTTGGTTTTCTGCAGATGATCGATCGACTTGTCGATCTCTTCGATAGCCTTCGTGAATTGCCTGGAAGCGAGATCGTAGTTCCTTTCGAACCCTGTCTTGAATGCCTCCAGCTTGCTTTCAAAATTGGTGATATCGATATTCTGGGCCTTGACCAGTGCCAGTTCCGACTTGTAAGCAAGAGATTTCATTGCCGCGTTACGCAGCAATGTGATGATCGGAATGAAGAATTGTGGCCGGATGACGTACATCTTCGGGTATCTATGGAAGACATCGACGATTCCGGTGTTGTACAACTCGCTCTCGGGCTCAAGCAGAGAAACCAGAACGGCGTATTCGCAGCCCTTCTCTGTTCGATCCTTGTCCAGTTCCCTCAAGAAGTCTTCGTTCCTCTTTTTGGTCGCCGTTTCATCGCTCTCATTCTTCATTTCGAACATGATTGAGACGATTTCGATGCCATCCTCATCCAAATCCCGGAAAATATAGTCGCCTTTGCTCCCGCTACGCGCGTCGTTGTCTTTCTCAAAGTACGCTCGCGGAAAGGCTGTGGCACGAATCCGGTTGAATTCGGTTTCGCAGTGCAGTTCGAGAGTTTCACCAACCATTTTCGTCGACAACCGAGCCTTCATATCCCGAAGGCGTTCGATTTCGTGCTCGCGATCCTTGATCTGTACTTCGTACCTTTCCTTCAGCGACTTTTCGGCCAGATCCTTCTCAAGCTCCTTGCGCTGCAAGCCGCTCTTCAGTTCATCGCGCTCCTTTTCAACTGCGCTGACGGCTTCAGTTACCGCAATTTTTTGCGCAAGATTGCTGGCATCCAGTTTCGATTTCAGCTCTTGTATCTCCGCCTCTCTTGCCGCCGCTATTTTCTGCAATTCACTGGCAAGTCTTGCCTCCGCTAATGCTGACTCGGCTTGCTTGTCGCGCTGTGCTTGAACCAAATCGCTGGCCAGCGCGTCACGCTCTTTCTCTATGACCTTCAGCGCATCTGCCACTGCCAGTTGCCGCGCAACATCTCCGGCGTCCAGCTTGGCCTTTAACTCTTTGATCTCCCCCTCTTTGTCAGAGAGGGATTTTTGTAGGTTAGCGGTAGCCTGGGCTTCAGCGAGCGCAATGGCGGCTTGCTTTTCAAGCTTGGCTTGATCCAGTTCATTGGCCAGCGTGTCACGCTCTTTTTCCACTGCGCCCAGCGCTTCGGTCACCGCGAGCTTGTGCGCAACCTCGGCGGCATCGAGTCTGGCCTTCAGTTCCTGGAGTTCGGCGTCTTTCGCAGAAGCAGCCTGCTGCAACTCGCTGGTTATCTTGGCCTGAGCAAGCTCAACCGCATTACGCTTCTCCTGTTCGGCCAACTCCAGCCGCTCATGCAACTGCTTTTCAAAATCGCTGTCGCGTACTTGCTTCAGTATGTCCGCATACCCAGCCTCATCAATCTTGAATGCCTTCCCGCAGTGGGGGCAGATGATTTCATGCACGGTTATTCTCCTTTCGCCTTGGCCAGGATTTGTATCAGCATCTCGGGCACTTCACCTTCCGCCCTGAGCGTTGCCGTGCGGTATGCAAGTTGATTTTTTGCGAGGCTGATACCTGTACTGCTCTCTAAATCTTGGCAGGCGGCAACCCAGGCCTCCCACTTTTCGGATAAAAATCCCTCAATGTGATCATCTAGAATTGCCACATTCTCAGCCGTCCTAGCTGCCGGAAAATCTTCTTGATCCAGCCCAAAGTACTGGAGTAGTTTCCTGTTCTCTTTTACGTTCTGATTGCGTTCGCTATCAATTTTTTGCTGTATTTTCCCACTAGCTGTTGCACGCGCTACACAACCAGCGTCGGCATCAAAGAGAGCATATGCAGGAACGCCTATCGAATCCAAAATTGCATGCGCAAGTGGAATTGAGGTTTTTCCTCCCACAAAGACTATGGAAACCCCTGCCGCCTCCAGTGAGCCGGGAGACAATCTATCGCCGAGGCCATAGAAAACGGATGACTCTGTCGGGCCCTCTACAAGAAAAACTCGGTTAGCGAAGAGTGCTATGGCTAGCTGGTCGGCTATATTGTGGTCAAGTCGGCGGTCGACCACCTCGCCATCCACGATCCCGTGGAGCTTGGCCTTCACGTCCGCGATAGTTGCATAGTGAACAGAAACCACCGGAGTCTCATCAGCCGACCTTGTTAGCCTCCTGACTTGGTCAAAATGGCGTGCTTCAAGAAAGTATGGGCTATGCGTTGCATAAGTCACCTGGATGCGCTTAGCTGCATCTTCTGCAAGCGACCTGAGAATCTTTGCAAAGGCTTGTGCCTGGATCGGATGCTGAAAGAGTTCTGGCTCCTCAATAGCCAAACAAATAACCCCCTCGGCCGAAGCCGCGCCAGACTGAGCTAGTAGCTGGAGTGCTGAAATCAGAATCGTGCGCTGAAATCCATGACCCTGCCTTTCTACAGAGCCTGTTGCAGAATGGGTCTTCGGAATGTGTCGCGATCGCAGTGAGATCCGCCCTTGAGCCTGCGGCCGGCGCCTGATT
>NZ_BMDZ01000065.1 GCF_014636235.1 Tistrella bauzanensis | reverse complement strand
GCATCATCTCCCCCTAACAAAGCTCCACGCGATCGAATCACGCCGGATAAAATGAGGGAAGGATTTTTCCGCAGCCTGCTAAAGCAGATCCCGATCAGGTGGAACCACCTGATCGGGTGAAGATGCGCGATAAACGAATAACTTAGAGTGATTTTCGTGAACCAGATGGCGCGAAAATCGCTCTATCGCCCGCTGCGGGTGGTGGGGTCCAGCATCATGCGGACACTGTCGCCCAGGCCGTTGAAGGCGAGCGCGGTCACCAGGATGGCGAGACCCGGGGTCACCATCTGTTCAGGCGCGATCTCCATATACAGATAGGCCTTGGCCAGCATCGATCCCCAACTGGCATCGGGCGCCTGGACACCCAGCCCCAGAAAGGACAGCGAGGCCTCGGCCAGCAGCGCGCCGGCCAGAAGCAGCGTCACCTGCACCAGGATCGGCTGCACCGCATTGGGCAGGATGTGGCGGGCCAGGATGCGCACCGGACTGGCCCCGAAACAGCGCGCGGCATCGACATACAACTCTTCCTTCACCACCAATGCCCGGGCGCGGGCCAGGCGCGCGATCAGCGGCGCGAAGACGATGCCGACCGAGATCATGGCGTTGGTGAGCCCCACCCCCAGCGCGCCGGTGACGCCGATCGCCAGCACGATCGCCGGAAACGACAACAGGGCGTCGATGATCCGACTGACCACCTCGTCCACCCAGCCGCCGGCAAAACCGGCAAGCAGCCCCACCGGCAGGCCGATGACCAGCGCGATCGAGACCGAGAGCACGCTGGCATACATGCTGGCGGATGCGCCATGGATCAGGCGGCTGAAGACGTCGCGGCCCAGATCGTCGGTGCCCAGCAGGTTGTCGGGCGATGGCGGCATCAGGATCAGATCGAAATTCTGCTCGATCGGCGAATGAGGCGCGATCTGGTCGGCGAAGATGCCGGTCAGCGCGATGATGGCGATCACCAGCAGGCTGAGCGCGCCGCGCGGATCGCGCAGCATCCAGGCGAGAACCGGATTGCGGCGGCGCCGTGCCGCGCGTGGCGGGGTTGCGGTCTGGGTCATGGGATCAGCGCACCCTCGGATCGAAGACGACATAAAGCATGTCGATGATCAGGTTCAGCACGACGACGAAGATGATCATCGTCAGCACCACCCCCTGCACCACCGGGAAATCGCGGGCCAGCGCCGCGTTCACGATCAGATTGCCGACACCCGGAATGGCGAACACGGTCTCGACCACCACGGTTGCCGCCAGCAGCCGGTTGGCCAGCAGACCGATCACCGTCAGCAGATTGACCGAGACGTTCTTCAGCCCGTGCTTCCACAGCACCGACCCGCCGGGCAGGCCCTTGGCGTGCAGCGTGCGGACATATTGCGAGCCCAGGATGTCGACCAGCGAGGTGCGCAACTGGCGTGCCACCTCGGCGATGCCGCCGGCGGCAAGGGCGGTCGCCGGCAGGATGGCGTGTTCAAGCGCGCGGATCGGATCGGTGGTGAAGGCCACGGCGCCGGTCGCCGGCAGCCAGCCCAGCGACAGCGCGAAGGTGGCGACCAGGATCATCGCCAGCCAGAAATTCGGCACCGCGATGCCGACCGAGGCCAGCCCCATCACCGCGCCGTCCAGGATGGAATTCGGCCGCAAGGCCGCCAGAATGCCCAGCGGAATGCCGACCGCCATGGAAATCAGCATCGCCAGCACGACGATCAGCAGGGTCAGCGGAAAGGTGCGGGTGAGCGAGGTCATCACCGCCTCGCCCGAGATCAGCGACTGCCCCAGATCGCCATGCAGCGCGCCCCACAGCCAGTCGAAATACTGGACCAGGAACGGCCGGTCGAGGCCATAGAGCGATCGGATTTCGGCAAGACGCTGGTCGGTGGCATTGTCGCCGGCCAGCGTGACCGCGATATCGCCGGGGATGAGCTGGATCAGCCCGAACACCACGAAGGTCACGATCAGGATCACCGGCACCACCTGATACAGGCGGCGGCGCACGGTGCGGATCGCGCGGTGGCTGGACATAAGGTAGGGTCTCCTCGATGGCGCGCGGGCGGGAGCAACCTCCCGCCCGCGCCCGACCAGCGATGGCAAGATCAGACGGACGGAACCGCCGCCGGTCAGGCGAGCGACACGTCATAGAGCTTGGGCTTGTTCAGCAGATTGGGCTTGTAGCCCTCGACCTTGTCACCGGCCACGTCCAGCGCCGACAGGAAGGCCAGCGGGCAGACCAGCGCATTGTCGAGCACCAGCTTCTGCACCTGCGAGAAGGCGGCCTTGCGCGCTTCCTTGTCGGGGGTGGCGCGGCTGTCGGCGATCGCCTGCACCAGCTCATCGGGCACCGGGCCGCGGCCGCCATTGTAATAGGCGTCGGGCAGATACATCAGCGAATAGGTCAGGCTGGGATCGGGCCGACCGGTCCAGGCCGAGACCAGCGCATCGGTCTTCTTCTCGTTGCCGAAGAAGGCGGCCGATGCCTCGGGGATCGTGCCGATCGAATAGCGCACCCGGATGCCCACCTGGCGGAGCTGCTCCATGATGAATTCCTGGCGCTGCACCGAGCTCTGATCGGGATAGCCGCCCAGATGCAGATCCAGCCCGTCGGCATGGCCGGCCTCGGCCAGCAGGGCCTTGGCCTTGTCGGGATCATAGGGGTAATAGCCGGCCAGTTCCTGATCGAAGGCCCAATGCGCCGATGGCAGATTGGTGATCGCCTTCTCGCCGATACCGTTCATCGTGACCTTGACGAAGGCGTCGCGGTCGATGGCATGGTTGATCGCCTGACGCACCCGAACATCGTCCAGCGGCTTGCGCGCCCAGTTGAAATAGATCTGGATGCAATACAGCGTCGGGCCGGTGAAGGTGGTCAGCTTCGGCGCCCGCTTGGCGATCATGCCCTGCTGGGGCGACAGGAAATAGACGAAATGGTTCTGGCCGGCCATGACCGAGCGCAGACCGGTCGACAGTTCCGGAATGATCGAGAATTCGATGCCGTCGACCTTGGGAATACCGGGCTTCCAATAGGCGTCGTTGCGCTTGACCACCACCTTCTCGTTGTCGTTCCAGGTCACAAAGCTCCAGGCACCGGTGCCGACGGGGCTGCGGTCGTGGGCCTCACCCTTCTCCTGCACGGCCTTCGGCGACACCATCATGCCGGCGCGATCCGACAGGATCATCGGCAGGGCGGCGTCGGGATTGGCCAGCCGGATGGTGACCTGAAGCGGCCCGGTCACCTCGACCGCCTCGACATTGATCAGATCGGCCTTGATGTTCGACCGGGCGTCGCCGCGATTGCGGTCCAGGTTGAACTTCACCGCTTCAGCGTTGAAATCGCTGCCGTCATGGAATTTGACGCCCTCCTGCAGATCCATCACCAGGGTCTTCGGATCGGGGAAGTTCCAGGCGCGGGCCAGGCCGGGTTTGGGGTCGAGGCTTTCGAATTCCCATTCCACCAGCGTGTCGAACACGGTGTACAGGAAGGGATGGTCCTGGCCGGACCCACCGGTCATCGGGTCCATGCTCGACGGGTTGGCCGGGGCCGACACCTTCAGCACACCGCCGGCGGCAAGGGCCTGGCGGATATGGCCGGGCAGCATGCCGGATGCGGCGACGCCGGCGGCGCCGGCGCCCAGCAGCGACAGGAAGCGGCGGCGATCCATCGCGAAGGCCGCGCGGCCATCGATGGTCACCGGCCCCTCGGTGGGGGTGCTGCCATGCTCGGGCAAGCGGATCTTGGTCATTGGGTTGTCTTCCTCCCTGGGGGGCGCCCGCCGGATCTTCCGTCGCATAGCGGGGTGCTCCTGATGCCGACTTTTTTCGGCTGTTCTGGTTCGCGTGGTGGCCAATGGGGCCGGGGGCTTCAAGACTGGTCACTGTTCCGCCGCGGCGATCTCCTCGGCGAAATGGCAGGCAACCAGATGATTGCGGGCGATGGGCCGCCAGTCCGGCACCGTCTCGGCACAGGCCGGGCGGGCATGGGGGCAGCGGGTGCGGAAGCGGCAGCCGGATGGCGGGTTCAGCGGCGACGGGATCTCGCCTTGCAGGGGCGGCCGCCTGGGCGCACGCTGCCAGGACGGCACCGGCACCGGCTCGGCCGCCATCAGCGCCCGGGTATAGGGGTGCATCGGCCGTTCGGCGATCGCCTCGACCGGGCCCAGTTCCATGAACCGGCCCAGATACATCACCGCCACCCGGTCGCTGATATGCGACACCACCCCGATATCATGGGTGATGAACACATAAGACAGCCCCATTTCGCGCTGGATCTCGGCGAACAGGTTCAGCACATCGCCGCGGATCGACACGTCCAGGGCCGCCACCACCTCGTCGCACACCATCAGCCGCGGCTGAAGGGTCAAGGCGCGGGCGATGTTCACCCGCTGTTTCTGGCCGCCCGACAATTCATGCGGATAGCGCCGCGCCTGTTCGGGCGTGATCCCCACCCGGTCCAGCCGGTCCATCGCCCGCGCGATCCGGCTTGCCCGGTCGCCCTTGCCCACCACGTCCAGCGGCTCGCGCACGCTGTCGAGAATGGTCATGCGCGGGTTCAGCGCGGCATTGGGATCCTGAAAGATGATCTGGAGATCCCGGCGGCGCTGGCGCAGGGCACGGCCCTTCAGCCGCGCCAGATCCTGGCCGTCATAGCTGATCTGTCCGGATGTCGGGTCCAGCAGACGCACGATCGCCCGGCCGAGGGTCGATTTGCCCGACCCGCTTTCGCCGATCACGCCGAAGGTCTCGCCCGGCCGGACATCGAAGCTGATACCGTCGACCGCCTTCAGGCTTTCACCATCGGCGGTGGTGAAGGTGACGCGCAGATCGTCGACCGACAGCAAGGGCGGCCCGTCATCCGGGCGCGACCGCGGTTCCGGTGCCGTCCGCGCGCCATGCAGGGCCTCCGGCTTGACGCTGATCATCGCACCACTCCCTGCAGGCTCAACGCGTCGGTTCGGATGCACCGCGCCTTCTGGCCGGGCACGGGTTCCAGCAAGGCCTGCGGCAATTCGCAAGCCCCGATCGCATGGGCGCAGCGCGGCCGGAATCGGCAGCCCTCGGGCATGGCGATCAACGACGGCACCCGGCCGGGGATCGACGGCAGCGCCGCCCCACGCGCCACCAGCCGTGGCAGGGCCGAGAACAGCCCGGCGGTATAGGGATGGCGCGGCCGGACCAGCGCGTCGTCGACGGTCGCATCCTCGACCACCTCGCCCGCATACATCGTCACCATGCGGGTGCAGGTCTCGGCCACCACCCCCAGATCATGGGTGATGAACAGCAGCGCCGTGCCGCTGGTCTCGCTCAACTCCACAAGAAGATCGATGATCTGGGCCTGGATGGTGACGTCGAGCGCCGTGGTCGGCTCGTCGGCGATCAGCAGTTTCGGGTTGCAGGCCAGCGCGATCGCGATCATCGCCCGCTGGCGCATGCCCCCCGACAGCTGATGGGGATATTCATCGGCCCGCCGTGCCGGCAGCGGAATCCCCACCCGCGCCAGCAGGTCGATGGCGCGTTCGCGCGCCGCCCTGCGGCCCACAGGCTCATGCGCCAGAATGGTTTCGATGATCTGCTCGCCCACGGTGAACACCGGGTCAAGCGCGCTCATCGGCTCCTGAAAGATCATCGCGATGCCGGTGCCGCGCAGCCGGCGCAGCTCACGCGTCGACAGGGTCAGCAGGTCGCGGCCCTGAAACCGGATCGCGCCGTCGATCCGCGCCAGCCCGCGCGGCAGCAGACCCATGATCGCCAGCCCGGTCAGGGTTTTGCCGCAGCCGCTTTCACCCACGATGCCGATGCGTTCGGCCGGACCGACCCGGAACGACACATCGCGGGTCGCCGACACCTCGCCACCGCCGGTGCGCAGCCGGATGCCGACCCGGTCGAGTTCCAGCAGCGGCGCCGCGACGCTATCGAGCCCCGGATGGGCAGCTTCCGGGCGATCAGCGGTCGTCATCGCCGCCGTCATGCGCCGGCTCCCGCGCCATCCGTGGCGGAAAGTTCAGCCATAAGCGCCTGCTTCAGCTTGTATTTCTCGATCTTGTTGGTCGGCGTCACCGGCAGCGCGTCGACGAAACGAACATGGCGCGGCGCCATGTAACGCGGCATCACGGTCAAGGCGAATGCCCGCAGATCCGCTTCGGTCATCGCCCGGCCCTCGACCAGTTCGATGAACACGGCGCAGTCTTCCTCGTCCCCTTCTGCGGCCGGCACCGGCAGGGCCGCGGTGGCGCGGATGTCGGGATGGGTGTTCAGCAGATCCTCGACCTGATAGGACGACACATTCTCGCCCCTCACCCGGAAGAAGCCGCCCATGCGGTCGATGAAGTAATAGACATCGTCCTGTGTGCGCCGCACGGCATCGCCAGTGTGGAACCACAGGTTCGAAAAGGTCTTGATGGTGGCATCGGGCTTGTTGAAATAATGCGTCAGCAGCAGATGCGGAAACCTTGGACGGAAAGCCAGTTGCCCGGCCTCGTCGGGGCCCAGAACATTGTCGTCCGCATCCAGAACCGCCGCCTCCAGCAAGGGCGACGGCCGGCCCATGAAGCCCTTGGCCAGGGGTTCCGTGCCGTCGACCACCATCACGCCGCGATCACGGGCGATGCGCAGCATGGTGTCTCGATCATGGCCGACCCGGAATTCCGGCCGCTTGGCGTCGGCATCGCCGAACTGGTCGATCAGCGCCACGAAGCCGTTGCCGCTCTCGGTCTGGCCGAAGCCGGCGGTGCAGAACTGAAAGCCGAAGCGCTGCGCCACCTGGTGATGCTGCGCGGGCAGCGGCTGCATATGCACCCGCATCAGGGTGTTGTCGCGATCGGAGGCCTGCGGCTCGGCGCTCATCAGCCAGGGCACCATCACGTCCAGCAGCACGGCATTGCTGGCCCGGTGGCCGCGCACCCGGTCCCAGAACCGCGTCGGGCTGAACTTGTCCCACAGCGACACGGCACAGCCCGTCCAGCACGCCTTCGCCACCAGAAACATCGCCCCGCCGACATGATAGAGCGGCAGGTCGCAATAGATGGTGTCCTGCGGCGTCAGAAAGGCGCGGCTGTTGAAGGTGTATTGATTGATCCAGCGAAACGGCTGGACCACCCCCTTGGCGGGGCCGGTGGTGCCGGAGGTGTAGATGATGTTGGCGACATCGGCGGCACCGCGCACCGCCGGCCGGTGCCGCCGGGGCGTGCGCATCAGATCGGCCAGATCATGCACACCGCGATGGGCGATCAGCGCCGGCGGCAGTTCGGCGCGATCGGCGATATAATCGTGATCGGCGGGGCCTGGGCGGTGCACCACCACATGCGGCACGGCGATATCGCCCAGACTATCGGCAACCGCCGGCGCCAGGGCGGCATCGGTGATCAGCACACGGGGCGCCGTGTCGGCCAGTTGATACGACAGCAGCCGGCCGGTGTAGTTGAAGTTGACCGGAGCATAAATACCGCCGGCCTCCCACACCGCGAACATGGCGAGTGTCGCCACCCGGGAATTGCGGGTGAAGACCGAAACCCGGTCGTCGGGCTGAAGCCCCATGTCCTGAAGGGCGGCGGCAAGGGTTGCAACCTCGGCCTCGAACGCGGCGAAGCTCTGGTCGTGGTCTTCCTCGCCATAGCGGATGAAGAGGTGGTCAGGATGATGGCGCACGGCATGGCGGAAGCGGTCGATGACCACATCACCTTGCGCGACCATCATCGCGAACAGCGCATCGGCGTTCACGATCGGCAGTCCTCCCGTCGCGGCCGTCTGTCGCGGCCTTGAGACATCGATCCGTCCGCGCCACCGGCCGCCCTGCTTGGCGACATGACCGCCGGTCAGTTGGAACAAACGTTCGATCTATGTTGATAGTTCAGGACCGGAGCCGTTCCGTCAACAGCATGATCCGGAAACCGTGCCATCTGTTCCATATGCTGCGCAAATGCTATGGCATGCCGATACCGGCCGCGCGCCGCGGCCGCGGGATCGTGCCGTTTCCCAGCCCCGCCGGCTGGTGTAGGCTCGTCCGCGATGATGGAGCACGCGGATCGGAGATGCGGACGGTATGGCCGCGAAGAAGCAATTCATGGTCATCGGGCTTGGCAGCTTCGGCGCCACGGTGGCCGGTGAGCTGGTCCGGCTGGGGCATGCGGTACTGGGCATCGACACCGATCGCCGGCCGGTCGATGCCCTGGCCGATGTTCTGACCCATGCCGTGGTCGCCGACGGCACCGACGAGAAGGTGTTGCAGGAACTAGGCGCCGACAGCTTCGACACCTGTGTCGTGGCGATCGGCGGCAATATCGAGGCCAGCAGCCTGGTGACCCTGCACCTGAAGGCGCTGGGCGCGAAAAAGGTCTGGGCGCAGGCCGCGACCGCCGCGCACAAGACCATCCTGACCAAGATCGGCGCCGACCGGGTGCTGATCCCGGAAATCGAGGTTGGCATCAATATCGCCCAGTCGCTGATCTATCAGGGGATCATGGACTATATGGCACTGGGCGACGACAGCTTCGTGGTGGAATACCGGGTGGCCGAGCGTTTCGACACCGTGGCGATCGAGGACTTGCTGGGCGCGCATGCCGATGCGGTGCGACTGCTGGCGGTGAAACGCGGCCGGGATTTTCTGGACCAGCCATTGGCCGGCCTGGCCTTGGTGAAGGGCGACCGGCTGGTATTGCTGGGTCCGCGTGAAGCCTTGGAAGCCGTGGCGGCACACCTGTGACCGACACCCCGGCACGCAAGATGTGGCACAGACCCAGAGGCGGGCTGCCCTCCGACCGGCCATCCGGATCGGTGCGGATCTCGCCGCCACGGCTGTTCGCGCTGGCCCTGGCGGTCATGATCCTGGTGGGCGGGCTGGCGCTGCTGGTGCCGGGCATGGCGGAACCGGCGCTGTCGGTGCCGGAAGCCCTGTTCACCGCCACATCGGCGATGACGGTGACGGGGCTGTCGATCATCGATGTCGGTCAGCGCCTGACCCCGGCCGGTCAGGCGGTGCTGCTGGTGCTGATCCAGCTTGGCGGGCTGGGCCTGTCGGTTTTCGCGGCGCTGACCATGATCACGCTTGGCGGTCGTCTGGGGCTGGGGCAGCGGCTGGTGGTCAACCAGCGCCTTGGCACCACATCGCTTGCCGAAGCCGTACCACTGGTGCGCAGCATCGGCCTGATCACGCTTGGCGTGGAACTGGCGGGCGCGGCGCTGCTTGCGGTCGCGCTGCCGGGCGATGCCCTGGGCGCGCGGCCGCTGTGGACCGCCCTGTTCCATGCCGTGTCCGCCTTCAACAATGCCGGCTTCGCGCTGCCGTCGGCGGGTCTCGCCGCATGGTCGAGCGACACGGCGGCGCTGGGCGTGGTGGCGGCGCTGATCGTCACCGGTGGCCTGGGTTTTCCAGTGCTGGTGGCGGTGGCCCGCCAGAGCCGCTGGTCCCTGCATACCCGCGTGATGATCTGGGGGTCCGCCGCCCTGATCCTGGGCGGCGGGCTGGTGCTGGCGGCGCTGGAATGGCGCAGCCCTCAGACGCTGGGCGATCTGCCGTCTACGGCGCGTATGGTCGAGGCGCTGTTCCTGTCGATATCCAGCCGCACCGCCGGTTTCAGCACCATCGACGTGGCGGCGCTGACCGCGCCGGCGCTGCTGGTGGTGATGGTGCTGATGTTCATCGGTGCCGGCCCCGCCTCCACCGGCGGCGGCATCAAGCTGTCGACCGCGGTTGTGCTGACCGCCGCCACCGCCGCCTATCTGCGCCACGACACCGAGGTGACGATCGGCCGCCGCAGTCTGCCACCTGAGGCGGCGTCGCAGGCGCTGAGCGTTGCTCTGATCAGCCTGTTCGCGATCGTGCTGCTGATCTTCGCGCTGCTGATCACCACCCCCGGCATCAGCCTGGCCGGTGCGGCATTCGAAATCGTCAGCGCCTATGCGACCGTCGGCCTGTCGGCCGGTGCCACCGCCGCCACCGATACCAGCGGCCAGGTGGTGCTGATGCTGGCGATGTATCTGGGCCGGCTGGGGCCGCTGGCGCTGGGTTTCGCGCTGATCACCCGCACGGCCGCCCGCATCGGCCGACCGCGCGCGGATGTCCTGATGGGATAGCACCGCGGGACGCGCTGCTCGATGGCGGCACGAAGCTGGCGCGGGAACGGATGACGGTGCACCATGTTGCAGGCACCGGCGCAGGCCCGCATGGGCGGGATGCGGCCGGGCGCGATAACGGGATGATGCATGCAGGATCTGGTACTGACCGCCGCCATCGTGCTGTCGCTGGGCATCACCGCCCAGTGGCTGGCCTGGCGCTTCAAGATTCCGGCGATCGTGCTGCTGGCGGTGGGCGGCATCCTGGCCGGGCCGGTCACAGGCATACTCGATCCGCATGCCCAGCTTGGCGACATGCTGGAGCCGCTGGTGGCGGTGGCGGTGGCGATCATCCTGTTCGAAGGCGGCATCAGCCTCGATCTGCGGGAATTGCGCGGCACGGCGTCGGGCGTGCGCCGGCTGACCCTGGTCGGCGCGCCGGTGGGCTGGCTTGCCGGCACCATCGCCGCCCATTATGTGGCGGGGCTGTCCTGGCCGACCGCGGCCGTGCTTGGCGGCATTCTGGTGGTGACGGGGCCAACCGTGATAGCACCCCTGCTGCGGCAGGCGAAGCTGGATCGCAAGCCCGCCATCACCCTGAAATGGGAAGGTATCGTCAACGATCCGCTGGGCGCGCTGTTCGCGGTTCTGGCCTATGAATACGCCATCGCCGCCGGCCCCGACGATATCGGTCTGGTCCCGGCGCTGGGGCAGGTGGCGCTGGGCGCGGTGCTGGCCGCTGCCGTGGGGTTGGCGGCAGGCACCGCCATCGCCTGGGCGTTCCGGCGCGGTCATGTACCGGAATTCCTGAAGGCGCCGTTGATGATCGGCGCGGTGCTCGCCTGCTTTGCCGGCACCAATGCCTTCGTCGAGGAAACCGGGCTGATCGCGGTGACCGTGCTGGGCGTGACCCTGGGTAATTCGAAGGTGGCGGCGCTTGAGGAGCTGCGCCGGATCAAGGAGGTGCTGGCGACGATCCTGGTCTCGGGCGTGTTCGTTCTGTTGACCGCCACGCTGAATGCCGAAACCCTGGCGGCGTTGAACTGGCGCCACGCGGCCTATGTGGTCGCCGTGCTGGTGATCGTGCGGCCGGTGACGGTGCTGGCCAGTCTGATCGGCACAGGGGTGCCGTGGTCGAACCGCGCGCTGCTGGCCTGGATCGCACCGCGCGGCATCGTCGCGGTGGCGATCACCGGCCTGTTCGGCGAACGGCTGGTGGCCGCCGGATACGAGGATGGCGCCCTGCTGGTGCCGCTGGGCTTCGCGGTGGTGCTGAGCACGGTCACCCTTCACGGCTTCAGTCTGCGGCCGCTGGCCCCGCTGCTGAAACTGACCAGCGATGCCCCGCCGGGCTTCTTGTTGGTTGGCGCCGGCGCCTGGACCACGGCCCTTGCCCACGCGCTGGTCAAGGCGAAGGTGCCAGTGGTGCTGGCCGACCGATCCTGGGCGCGCCTGCGCGCGGCCCGCCATGAGGGCCTGCCGGTCTATCACGGCGAGGTTCTGTCGGATGCGACCGAGATCCATCTGGATCTGGCCTCGACCAGCCATGTCATCGCCGCCACCGACAATGACGCCTATAACACCCTGATCTGCAATCACTTCGGCCCGGATATCGGCCGCAGTGCCATGTTTCAGGTGGCACCCCAGACCCAGCCGGTCACCGATCGCCACAGCCTTGCCCTGGGCGGTGTGGTGCCGCTGGCGATGGCCGCCGGCATCGACGAACTCGACCGGCGCCAGTTGGCCGGCTGGCGGTTCAGCCGCACCCGCATCTCCGAGGATTTCACCGAGGAAGACTATCGCCGCCAGCGCCCGGCGGGCAGCGAGACCGTGCTGGTCATCCCCGCCCGTGGCCGGATGCAGATGCCCGAGGAAACCGGCGACATCGCCTTTCATGCCGGCGATACGATCATCGCCTTCGGCCCGCCGGCCGGCGCCCCCGCCGATATCGATACCGATACCGATACAGACACCTCCGAAGCAGATGCCGAGAATTGACCATGCCCCAGCAGATCCCCCCGGTCCGGCCCCGGATCGACCCCGCCGTGATGGCGCTTGCGCCCGATTTTCATGGCCGCGGCATCACCGCCCTGCTGACCGGCCCGGCCGTGGCCGATGCCGGGTCGCAGGCGGCGGCAGCGCTGGATGCCGCCTGCGATCTGGTCCGCGCCGGCGGGCCGGACTGGGCCGAGGCCCATATCGCCGCCTGGCGCGACGCCTTTCGCGGCTTCGGCGCCAAGCCGGCGCGGACGCCATCATCGGCGGAGGCCTTGCGCAAGCGGGTGCTGCGCGATGGCAGGTTGCCATCGGTCAACCCGATCGTCGATCTGTACAATGCCGTCAGCCTGCGCCATGCCGTGCCGGTGGGCGGCGAGAACCTGGATGCCTATCAGGGCGTGCCACGGCTGATTCGCGCCGCCGGCACCGAGATCTTCGACATGATGAAGGATGGCGCCCCCGCCACCGAGACGCCGGAGCCGGGCGAGGTGGTGTGGTGCGACGACGCCGGCGTCACCTGCCGGCGCTGGAACTGGCGCCAGGGCGTCCGCACCCGGCTGGAGCCGGGCGTGACGCGGATGTGGTTCATCCTGGAGGCCCTGGGTGCCATGCCGCCCGCGGCGCTGACCGCCGCCGCCGACGATCTGGCCACCGGCATCGCCCGGTTGTGGCCGGGTGCGGTGGTGATTGTCGAGCCGGTCATCACCGGGGGTGCCGTGCCGGAAGCCGGCTGATCAGGCGGGGGGCAACGCCGCCGCGATCAGCCGGCGCAGTGCCGGATCGCGAACCTCCATCACCGCGAACAGACCCAGTGCCGCAAGATCGGGCACGGCATCGACGATCTGTCGGCACGCGGCCGCACGGTCGTCATCGGCCGTCGCCGGGGCGGTCGCGACGCGGGCATTGGCCAGAAAGGCCGCGACCATCCCCTTGCGGATGGTCCGGCCCGCGAAACTGGCATGGGAGCGGTCATCGGGCAGGATGTCTTCGGTGCGCATCGGCAGGTCTCCATGAACGGGATTGTGATGGGTCCAATCTGCGCCGATTGTTCTGGCGCCGCTGCGCCAGTGGCGCCATAAACTGTCGTGATAGCGCCAACCTCTTCCGCGCAGTGCCATGGTCACAGCACACCCGACCCCGCTGATCGATCCGGTTCAGGCCGCCACCGCCGGCGGGCCTGTGGTTCTGGCGGTGCGCAAGGTCGATGCCACCGCCCGCGATACCGGCCGGCATGTCCATGCCCGTGGCCAATTGGTCGGCACCATCCAGGGGCTGCTGGGCGTGGAGACGCCGGCCGGGCGCTTTGCGGCACCGCCATCCCATGCCGTCTGGCTGCCGCCCGCGGCGCCACATGGTCTGGCGCTGCACGGGCCGTTCGATGGCTGGAGCCTTTGGGTGTCGCCCGATGCCTGTGCCGCCCTGCCCCGATCGACCACGATGATCCGCGTGAGCGATCTGCTGCGCGCGGCCGTCCTGGCCATGGCGGAAGCCGGGGGCCGGGATCTCCGGCGTCTGGACCGGATCGCCGCCGTCATTCTGGATGAAATCGCCGCGGCACCGGCCGGAGGGCCGCCACCGCTGCCCCTGCCCGCCGATCAACGGTTGCTCAAGGTGGCGCGTGCCATCATCGACGACCCGACCGACGATCGCGGGCTCGACGGCTGGGCCGCGCTCGCGGCAATGTCCGGTCGCAGCCTCAGCCGCCGCTTCCCGGCCGAAACCGGCCTGTCGCTCGCCGACTGGCGGCGGCGGGTGGTGGCGATGGCGGCACTGGAACGGCTGGCCTGCGGCGATGCCGTCACCATGGTCGCGATCGATCTGGGCTATGCCTCGCTCAGTGCCTTCATCGCCATGATCCGCCGCGAAACCGGCATGACGCCGGGGCAACACCGCGCCACACGCGGCTGACCGGTCACCCCCTGGGGGCGCGGCTGGGCGCGGTCGCCATCGCTCGCCTCGGGGGCAGGAACATCGCCGGAAGCCGCATGCGCCGGCCGCCGCTTGTGCCCTGATCCTCGCCGGCCTGAAACCAGACCGCGAAGGCCACCTGAACACTGCCCAGTGTCAGCCCCATGAAGAAGATCAGCACCGCCGCGGCCAGAACGCCATCGGCGCTGGCGGCCATCAGGGTGCCGAGCCCGGATACGTCGAACCACAACAAGGCGCCGACCGTGGCGAAGGCAAGGCCGAAGCCGACCAACGCGTGCATCAGCACGAAACGGACGAGTGTCGGCATGATCCGGGCTCCCTGAACGGCCGGCTGCGGAATGGCGCCCGGCTGCGGAATGTCGCCCGACTGCGGAATGGCGCTTCGGTCACTATGCGCCGGTCACCGGCACCGTCAAGACGCGCAAATGTCGCGGGCGCGGGCGATCGCGCCGGCCGCCGCCCCCGCCGGATCGCGGATCCTCGGCATGAAGCCACAGCGCAAAGGCAAGCTGGACCACGGCGAATGTCTGCCCCATCAGGATGGTGAAGACCAGCGCCGCCAGCAGCCCCTGGGATGTGGTGGCGACCAGTGTCGACAGGTTCGAGACGTTGAACCAGAACAGCACCGCCACCACCACAAGCGCCAGCCCGAAGCCCAGCCCCGCATGCAGGATCAGGAAGCGGACCGGCCTGAATGCGCAGGATTCGGACACCCATCTTCCCCCAAGCCACCGGCACGCGGACGATCCGCGGCCGCCGTCAAGGGGAAACCGTCCCGCCCGGCGGCGGTTCCCGGCTCAGCCTTCCAGCAGGCGTTTGGGGTGCATGCCGTCGACCATGCCCATGAACGGCGCATGGATGGAATATCCCAGCATGCGCCGGATATGCTCGCTGCATTGCAGCACCACATCGCGGGGCACCGACAGGCTGAAATTCTCCTGCTGGCGGCACCAGGGCGCACAGTACTGGGCGGTCAGGGCCAGCCGCGACGCGGCACTGCGATTGCCGCCGCCGCCATGCCACAGCGTGCCGGTGAACAGCACCACCGAGCCCGCCGGCATCACCACTGGCACCGCCGATGCCGCCTCTTCGGCGGTGGGCAGACGATCGGCCCATAGATGGCTGGCGGGAATGATCCGGGTGGCGCCGTTTTCGGGCGTGAAATCGTCGAGCGCCATGATGGTGGCGGCACCCAGCGCCGGACGCGGTCGCGGCAGACTGTAGAAACTGTCGTCGAAATGCAGCGCCTGTTCGGTCTCACCGGGCAGAATGTCGATCACCTGTAATTGCGACAGCAGATAGTTCGGCTCGAACAGCCGGTCCAGAAGCGCCAGAATGATCGGATGTTCGACCAGCGGGTTGCAGGCCAGCGTCTTGGCGATCACCGCATACAGCCGGCGCGTCGCCAGCCCCTCGAACGGATTGCGGCCGCCACGCGGCGCCATCCAGGGCAGCACCGCCTGCCGCATCTCCTGCACCGTCTGTTCATCGAACAGCCGCTCCAGAATGACATAGCCGTCGGTTTCAAGCTGCGCCCACAGCCGGTCGACCGGCGTGTCATCCGGCACCGGCTGGCTGCCGGCGGTCGAGTGATACTTGCGCGGATTGCCGGTATTGGCATAGTCATCCAGACCATCGAGCATCAGCGGGGCCATGGCATTATCCTTCGGGCTTGCAAGGGCGCGTCCCCCTGGAGAGCGGGGCCGATATCCGCAACCATCGCCCGCAATCCGCCGGTCCGGCAATGACAGGGCGCCTCATCAGACATGACAGATGGTCCACCGTCGCCAATGCGGCACCAGCGACGTCCGGCTCGCGGCCACGGCCAGGCATGGGCCGTGGCGACGATCCCGGTCCGTTTCGCGCGGGAACTGATCGCCCGCCTGCCGCTGCAGGCAACGGCACGGCAGGTGCTGATTGCCCGCGCCGGCATTCCGCCGGGTCTGCTGGATGTCGACGGGCCGCGCGTGGCCCCGCCGGCCTATCGGCGCCTGAACCGGCTGGCGGTCGCCGCCGGCGACGACGAATATCTGGGCTATCTGGCCCGGCCGGTGCCGCCGGGCACGATGGCGCAGATGCTGCGCCTGCTGGCCTATCTGCCGGATCTGGACGCCGCCGCAACCGAGGCCGCGCGCGTGATCGGCCTGTTCGACGGCGCAAGGCCCTGGGCGGTGGAGCATGACCGGGCGGACGGGCGTGGCCGCATCCGCCTGCTTGCCAGCCGTGGTGTGCAGGCGGACTCGCTGCTCTTCGCCCATATCCAGCTTCTGGGGCTGATCCATGTTCTGGGCTGGCTGGCCGGCGAGGCGGTTCCGGTCCAGCGCGTGATCCTGCCGGCGGCCTTTGCCGAACATGCCGCGGAATCGCGCTTCCTGTTCGGTCGCGCCGTCGAGCATCATCCGGGCGACAGTGCCGCGATCGTGTTCGGTCCGGGCGCCCTGGCCCGACCGGTGATCGCGCGGCCCGATACGGCCGGCAGTTTCGCGCGGCGGCTGATCGACCACACCACCACCCCCACGGCGCCAACCACCACCGAGGCGGCGCTGCGCCATCTTCTGGCCGCCACCCGCCCCTTCGCGGGGCTGCGCGAGACCGAGGCGGCGGCCCGGCTGGGGCTGACCCGCTCGACGCTCGCACGGCGGCTGGCGCAGCACGACACCAGCTTTCAGGCGATCCGCGACGAATTGCGCCGCGACCTCGCCTGCGCGCTGCTCAGGCGCACAGAACTTTCACTCGCAGATATCGCCGAGCGGCTGGATTATTCCGAACCCAGCGCCTTTCAGCGCGCCTTCAAGCAATGGACCGGCCAGCCGCCGGCAACATGGCGGCAGCGCCACCGCTGAGGCCAGGCCCTGCCCGGGCATGACATGGTCGGAGGTTCGGCTTTCCCCGGCTTTCGTTTTTGCTTATAGGATAGGGAAACGAAACCCGACCGAGGGGCCACGGCCGATGTATCTGTCACCACGCCATGCCGAGATCATCCAGCTGGCCAAGGACAAGGGCCGGATCCTGGTCGAAGATCTGGCCGGTCATTTCGGCGTCACGCCACAGACCATCCGCAAGGATCTGAACGATCTGTGCGAACGCCGGCTGCTGACCCGCATCCATGGCGGCGCCCTGTTTCCGTCGGGCGTGCAGAACATGGAATACGAGGCCCGCAGCCTGATCGCCTCGGATGAAAAGCTCGCCATTGGCCGCGCCGCCGCCGAGATCATTGGCGACAACGCCTCGCTGTTCATCAATATCGGCACCACCACCGAGGCGGTCAGCCGGGCGTTGACCGGCCATAGCGGCCTGATGGTGATCACCAACAACATCAACGTCGCCAACCGGATGCGGGTGTTTCCCTCGATCGAGGTGGTGATCGCGGGCGGCGTGGTGCGCGGTGCCGATGGTGGTGTGGTCGGCGAGGCGGCGGTGGATTTCATCCGCCAGTTCCGGGTCGATTTCGCGGTGATCGGCGTGTCGGCGATCGACCATGACGGCGCCCTGCTCGATTTCGACTTCCGCGAGGTGAAGGTGGCGCAGGCGATCATCGCCAATGCCCGTCACGTGATTCTGGTGGCGGATTCGACCAAGTTCGAGCGCACGGCACCGGTGCGCATCGGCCATCTGTCGCAGGTGAATACCTTCATCACCAATCACTGCGACCTGCCGCCGATCCGCCGGATCTGCGCCGATGCCAATGTCCGCCTGATCGAGACCGACAGCCAGGCCAGCATGCTGTAAGCGGTCAGCCCACCACCGCCAGCGGCAGTTCGCCCAGTGCCGCGCGGATGCGATCGGCGCTGTCAGCATCGATGCCCGGCGGCAGATCCAGGCGCAGATGCAGGCCCCTGATGCCATCGGTCACCGCCTGCACCGTCGCGCCGGCATCGGGCGCCGCCGTGGCGATGATCGCCCGTGCCGCATGTTCGGCGGCCAGTTCCCGCAGGCGCGGCTTGAAGATCTTGCCGACCGGGGTCAGCGGCATGTCGTCGATCTGCTCGATCCGCCGGGGGCGGGCCGGCGCCTCGAAAATCCGCGCATCGA
Organism: Tistrella bauzanensis; assembly: GCF_014636235.1. NCBI lineage: Bacteria > Pseudomonadati > Pseudomonadota > Alphaproteobacteria > Geminicoccales > Geminicoccaceae > Tistrella > Tistrella bauzanensis. The sequence continues at coordinate 11,983 of NZ_BMDZ01000065.1, read as the reverse complement.
TGAAGGCGGGCAGATCGGCCAGATCGCCCGCCGCCCCCGCCGCCGGCACCACGAACAGCATCGGCACCTCGCCGGCATAAGCATCGGGCAGGCCCACCGCCGCCGCCAGCGCCACGCCCGGATGGGCCATGGCGGCATCCTCCAGCGCCATCGGGTCGATATTATGGCCGCCGCGGATGATCAGATCCTTGATCCGGCCGGCAATGTGCAACTGGCCGGTCTCGCCGATCCGGCAGATATCGCCGGTGCGCAGCCAGCCATCGTGGAAGGCACCGGCGGTCTGGCGGGCATCGACATAGCCGGCGAACACCTGCGGGCCACGCACCAGCAATTCGCCGGTGGGGGTCGATGGCCCCTGATGCAGCTTGCCGTCATCGGTCAGGATGGCGACATCGGCCTGAGCCAGCGGCAGACCCACCGCGGCGCCATCCGGCGTCACGTCATGATGGACCTGCGCGATCGCGCCGGCAAACTCGGTCATGCCATAGACCTGGCGCACGGCATCGCCACCCCAGGCGGCCAGGAACCGCTTCAGCACCTCGGGCGGACAGGTCGACGCACCGGTGCCAACGAAGCGCAGCGACGACAGATCGGCGCCACCGGTCGGCACCGCCGCCACAGCACCCAGGCTGGTCGGCACCAGGGCGCCGATGGTGATGCGGTGGCGTTCGACGATCGACCAGAAGCCCGCCACCACCGCCGGATGCCGAAACCGGCCAGGGTGGGAATGATCATGGCCGCCCCGGCGGCGAATGAGGCAAGACAGCCGACAAAGGCGCCGCCGACATGAAACAACGGCAGGCCCGCCAGCACCCGGTCATCGGCGCGATAATCGATCGACAGCATCGAGCCGATCGCCGAAGCGACCATATTGCGTTCGGTCAGCCGTGCCAGTTTGGGGGCGCCGGTGGTGCCGCCGGTTGGATACAGCGCCGCCACCCGGTCGGGATCGGCGCTGGCGCGGCCTTCGGTCAGGCGGGACCGCCAGTCCGGATCGGGTTCCAGCGTCTCGCCATCGAAGGCGACCGTGCCGTCGACTGTGGCGGTGACGATCCGCAGGCCGGGGATCTCGGCATCCAGCCCGGCCACCTTCTCATACAACCCCGCCGGCGCGCCGGCCGGCGGCACGATCAGCAACCGGGCACCCGATGCGGCAAGCTGAGCGGCAATCGCCTCGCGGCTGAACAGCAGGTTCAGCGGCATGGCGACGCCGGCCCACATCGCCGCCCACAAAGCCACCACCAGCGACGGGCAACTCGGCACCAGGATGGCCACCACCGGCCCGCTGTCGCCTGCGCCATCATTCTCATTCTGCGCCAGCACGCGGAACCGCCCTGCCGCCGCCGACAGCAGGCCCATCAGCCGGTCGTGGGCGATCGGCGCCGTGCCGACATCGTCGGGCGTGTTCAGATGCACCAGCGCCGTGCCGTCGGGGTTCAACATCGCCCCGCGCGCCACCAGATCGATCACGCGGGGGTGTTCAAAGGCAAGATTAGCGGCGTGCAGGGTCTGGTCGGGCCGTGTCATGGGGGTGCCTCCAGCGGAGAGAACCAGAACCGGATCAGCGCAGCGCCGATGCTCCGGCCGGGGCCAGCCCCGGCGGCAGGATGCCGTCGGTCAGCCGGATATCGAGCCGGCGCGAGCCGGCGACGATGTCGCGGGGCCTGAGACCGAAGATATTGCGGATGGACCGGCTGAAATGGGCCTGGTCGGGATAGCCGACATCCAGCGCCAGATGCGCCAGATTGGGGTTGCGATTGACATGGGCGAGCGAGATCCGCGCCCGTTTCCAGGCGCGCCAGTTGCGGAAACTCACCCCCGTCTGGTCGCGGAACAGGTGCAGAAACCGCGATACGGACAAATCGACGGAAACCGCACAGGCCTCCGCCGATGGAAAGGCCGAGACATCCGAGGGTGCCGCGCGCACCACGGCGCGGATCCGCCAATCCATCGGTCGCGACGGGATGGCGGCACCGAAGAAGCTGCGATCGAAGGCATGGGCCGGCGGGCAGGCGCTGCCGGCACGCGCCGCCAGGGCGCTGTGGGCCGCACGGACCCGCGCCACCACATCGGGCGCATCGACGATGCCGGCGGTACCCGGTGCCGCCAGCACCTGACGGATGAAGCCGGGCAGTCCATCGGAGTCGACGGTCTCCGGCTCGATCTTCAGTGCAAGGATGTCGCGGGCTTCGGCCGAGATCACATGCGGCATATAGGCGGGCACCACGGCACAGCTGCCGACGCGGTCGGGGCCGCCGCCGGCCCGCACCACGATCCGGCCGGCACTCGCCACATAGATTGCGATGCCGCCCAGGTTGCGCACACCTGGCCGGCCCAGCAGGCCGGCATAGAACAGCCGCTCCGGGCCGATCAGCATCAGCCGTGCGTCGCCGATACCGGTCACCCCTTCGGCGCGCATCAGGCGACGGTCGAAAAGTCGGGCTTGCGCTTGTCGAAGAACGCGCCCACCGCCTCCTTCACCGCCGGCCCCTCCATCAGCACCGAAAGCGCGCGCAGCTCGGCCTGAATCGCCGCTTCCAGGGCCGCCAGATGAACCTCCTGCAACAGCTTTTTGGTGGCGCTCATGGCCGCACCGGAATAGCCGGCAAGCTGTTCGGCGATCGCGTCGGCACGTGCCTCCAGCTGCTCATGCGGCACCAGTTCGGTGATCAGGCCGGCGTCGCGCGCCTCTTCGGCGCTGATCCGGCGACTGGTCAGCATCCAGTCGCGGGCGCGGCGTTCCCCCACCGCCAGCGGCAGCAGATAGCTCGACCCGATTTCCGGACAGAGCCCCAGGCTGGAAAACGGGAACACGAAGCCCGCCCGATCCGACGCCACCACGATGTCGCAATTCAGGATCAGGGTCGATCCACCGCCGATCGCCGGCCCCTGCACCGCCGCCACGATCGGTTTCGGAAACCGCGCCAGTTCCAGCGTGCAGTCATACAGCGCCGAGCGCTCCCAGCCGTCCTTCAACGGGTTGTGCATGAATTCATGCAGATCGCCGCCACGGGTGAAGGCCTCGCCGGTCGATCCCAGCCGCACCACCCGCACCGCATCGTCGCCCGCGGCCTCGCGCAGCGCATCGCGCAAGGCGGCAAACAGCGTCGCATTCATCAGATTGCCCGTCTCAGGGCGATTGAAAGTGATGGACGCAATACGTCCGCGACGCTCAACGGCGATCGGCATTGGCAGTTCCTCCCTGGCGCCCGCCTGCATGGGCGGGCACGCATTCTTGTCGGCTCTGCGTCCATAATGCCTGTGTTTAGGTATTTAGGCAATGTACAGACGCTGCCCGTCACGCCCGCCCTCGCTGAACGGACATTGGGCCCACCGAAGCCTCGTGACCTGAGGTATGGCGGGACACGTCTCTCTGCACACCAAGATCACGCTCGCCAACCTGGCCTTCAACATCCACAGCCTGATCTTCCACGAGCGCCGTGCGGCCATGGGATAACTGCGTCCGCGCTCTACGGAAAACCCTGAAAATCCCGACAATCCCCATGCCTGACGCGAGCTTCACCCGAAGTGCCGCCTCGGATCCTCAACCCGATCACATCAGCGGGGAAATGGAGGTGCCCAGATCCGCCGTGCCAAAGTGACGCGGCTGGCAGCCACTGAACGCAAGACGCCCCGCATCGCCGCCGCTAGGCTGCATGACGGGCGGGGGTGTCTTCCCCCACGCGGTCCTCCCTCCCCGGCCGGCCCTCGCCCCACCGTTCTTCGGACCCATAGGATCGTCAGAGGCGCCCCGGAACATGACGCAGATATCGTCCACCATCTCGACAGGAGCCGAGAGCTTCCAGGCGAACCGCCGCGACATGCTGGCGCAGATCGACCGGATGCGGAACCTGGAGGCCCGGACCCGCAAGGCGTCGGCGGCATCGAAGCCGCGCTTCGAGAAGCGTCACCAGTTGCTGCCGCGCGAACGCGTGGCGCTGCTGCTCGATCCGGGCACACCGTTCATCGAGCTGTCGACACTGGCCGGCTATCTGATGGACAGCACCGATCCTGAGAAGAGCACACCCGGCGCCGGCGTGATCGCGGGCATCGGCTTCGTCTCGGGCGTGCGGGTGATGATCAATGCGTCCGACAGCGGCATCGATGCCGGCGCGCTTCAGCCGATGGGGCTGGCCAAGCAGTTGCGCGCCCAGGAACTGGCACTCGAAAACAAGCTGCCCTATGTGCAACTGGTGGAAAGCGCCGGCGCCAATCTGATGAACTACCGCGTGGAGGATTTCGTCCATGGCGGCAGCATGTTCCGCAATCTGGCCCGGCTGTCGGCCGCCGGCCTGCCGGTGGTGACCGTCACCCATGGCTCGTCGACCGCCGGCGGCGCCTATCAGACCGGGTTGTCGGATTACATCGTGATGGTGCGCGACCGCACCCGCGCCTTCCTGGCCGGCCCGCCGCTGCTGAAGGCCGCCACCGGCGAGGTCGCGACCGAGGAAGAACTCGGTGGCGCGCTGATGCACACCACCATTTCAGGGCTTGGCGACTATCTGGCCGAGGATGACCGCCACGCCATCGCCATCGCCCGCGACATCGTGGCGGGCCTCGACTGGGATGCCGGCATCCCCGCCCCTGCACCAGAGCGCGCGCCCGTGCCGCCGAAGCTGGACCCTGAGGAACTGCTGGGCGTGATGCCTCAGGACCACAAGCGCCCGGTGGACATGAAGCAGGTCATCGCCCGCATCGTCGATGACAGCGATTTCCTTGAATTCGGCGAGCGCTATGGCGGGGCAACGGTCTGCGGCCATGCCCGGATCGAGGGCTTCGCCGTCGGCATCATCACCAATAACGGTCCGATCGATCCGGCCGGCGCCAACAAGGCCACCCATTTCATCCAGGCCTGCTGCCAGTCGGAAACCCCGATCATCTATCTGAACAACACCACCGGCTATATGGTCGGCCGCGCCTATGAAGAAGCCGGCATGATCAAGCACGGATCGAAGATGATCCAGGCGGTGACCAGCGCCACCGTGCCGCAGATCACCATCTATTGCGGCGCATCCTTCGGCGCCGGCAATTACGGCATGTGCGGCCGCGGCTTCCATCCGCGCTTCTGCTTCTCGTGGCCCAATGCCAAGACCGCGGTGATGGGCGGCGAACAGGCCGCCGGCACCATGGCGATCGTCACCGCCGCCGCCGCGAAGCGCAAGGGCATCGAGCCCGATGCCGAAAAGCTTCAGGCGCTTCAGGACCGGATCATCAACATCTTCGACAGCCAGATGAGCGTGTTCGCCACCAGCTCGCGCCTGCTCGACGATGGCGTGATCGATCCGCGCGACACCCGCGCCGTGCTGGCCGAGGTTCTGTCGATCTGCCGCGAGGCCGAGGCCCGCACACCTCGCCGGATGCAGTTCTCGGTCGCCCGGCCGTGACCACCGCTCCCGTCCCGTTCCGGACCAACAAGACAGAGGCCCAGCGCCCGGTCATGGCAAAGCTTTCTCCCTTCTCGACCATCCTTGTCGCCAATCGCGGCGAAATCGCCCGCCGGGTGATGCGCACCGCCCGCAAGCTGGGCTATCGCACAGTCGCGGTCTATTCCGACGCCGATGCCGGCGCCGCCCATGTCGCCGAGGCGGACCGCGCGGTGCATATCGGCGCTGCCGCGCCATCGGCATCCTATCTGCGGATCGAGGCGATTATCGCCGCGGCCAAGGCGGCCGGCGCCGATGCCATCCACCCCGGCTATGGCTTTCTGGCCGAGAATGCCGGCTTTGCCCGTGCCTGCGCCGAGGCCGGCATCGTGTTCATCGGCCCCTCGCCCGAGGCCATCGTCGCCATGGGCGACAAGGCCGGCGCCAAGCGGGTGATGGAGGCGGCCGGTGTGCCCTGCGTGCCCGGCTATCAGGGCGAGAACCAGGACGAGGCGACGCTGATCGCCGAGGCCGACCGCATCGGCTTTCCGGTGATGATCAAGGCCACCGCCGGCGGCGGCGGGCGCGGCATGCGGCTGGTCGAGGATGCGGCGAGCTTCCCCGAGCGGCTGCGCAGCGCCCGGTCGGAAGCCCAGAGCGCCTTCGGCAACCCCGATGTGATCATCGAGCGCGCGATCATCGCGCCGCGCCATGTCGAGATCCAGGTCATCGCCGATCGCCACGGCAATGTCCTGCATCTGGGCGAGCGCGACTGCTCGGTGCAGCGCCGCCACCAGAAGGTGATCGAGGAGGCGCCCTCGCCGGCGGTCGATGCCGATCTGCGCGCGCGGATGGGTGAAACCGCGGTTCAGGCCGCCCGCGCCATCGGCTATGAGGGCGCCGGCACGCTCGAATTCCTGCTCGATGCCCAGGGCCGGTTCTATTTCATGGAAATGAACACGCGCCTTCAGGTCGAGCATCCGGTGACCGAGGCGGTGACCGGGCTGGATCTGGTGGAGTTGCAGCTCATCGCCGCATCGGGTGCCGCCCTGCCGATCACCCAGCAGCAGGTGCAGGTGCGCGGCCATGCGATCGAGGTTCGGTTGTGCGCGGAAGATCCGACCCAGGGCTTCATGCCCCAGAGCGGCCGCTTCCGCGCCTGGGCGCCGACCACGGCGCTGAGGGTCGATCACGCGCTGGGCGGCGACCCGGAAATCTCACCCTATTACGACTCGATGATCGCCAAGATCATCGCCCATGGCGAAACCCGCGAGGATGCCCGCCGCAAGCTGATCCACGGGCTTGAAGACACCGTCGCACTGGGCATCGCCACCAATCAGGCCTTCCTTGGCCGCTGCCTGGCCCATCCGGTGTTCGCGGCCGGCGGGGCAACCACGGCCTTCATCGGCGAGCATGGCGACGACCTGCTCGCCCGCGACACGGCGTTCGACCACCGGGCCGCCGCGGCCGCCGCCCTGCTGCTGCACGGCATCGCCATCGACGGCCGTCCGGTCGCCGGGCGCAGCCTGACCCATACCCTGCCGGTGCCGGTGCTGTTCAAACTGGACGGCGCACCGGTCAGCGTCAGCATCAGCCGCAGCGGCCCCGGCACCTATGAGGCCGAGGTCGACGGCACGGTGCTGACGCTGGCGCCCAGCGTTCTCGCTCCCCAGACGGTGGACGGCGCCGGACGGCTGGTGGTGACCATCGACGGCACCGCCGAGACGGTGCATCTGGCCCGCGACGGCAATCATCTGTACCTGCATCTGAGCGGGCGTCCGGTGCGGATCGACGATCTGTCGTTCGAGCCCGCCCATCGCGCCGGCGAGGCCGCGGGCGATGGCCGGATCAAGGCGGCGATGAACGGCCGGGTGGTGGCGGTGCTGGCGGCGATCGGCGATGCCGTCGACCAGGGCCAGCCGCTGGTGACGCTGGAGGCCATGAAGATGGAGCATGTCCACAAGGCGGACTGCACCGGCACCATCACCGCAATCACCGTATCCGAAGGTGATCAGGTCGCCTCCGGTCATGTCATGGTCGAGATCGAGGCCGCCGCACCCGCGGCCGCCGGCTGACCGGAGGATGCCGCTTGTGAACACGTTACGCTCGCCGTTTCTGTCGGCGGACCATCTGGACTGGCAGGACACGCTGCGTCGCTGGGTCGCCCGCGAGATCACGCCGTTCGTGAATGACTGGGACGAGGCCGGGAGCTTCCCGCGCGCGCTCTATCGCAAGGCGGCGGCGATCGGGTTGCTGGGGCTCGGCTATCCGGAAGAGTATGGCGGCGTGCCGGCCGATCGGTTCATGGCGGTGATCGCCGGGCGGGAGCTGGCGCGCTGCGGCGCCGGCGGCGTGCCGGCCAGCCTGCTCAGCCATACCATCGGCAGCCCGCCGATTCTGAAGGCCGGATCGGCCGAGTTGAAGGCGCGGGTACTGCCCGGCATCCTTGCGGGCGAGAAAATCTCGGCGCTGGCGATCACCGAGCCCAATGGCGGCTCGGATGTCGCCAGCATCCGCACGAAAGCCCGCCTGGACGGCGATCATTATGTGGTCAGCGGCGAAAAGACCTTCATCACCTCGGGCATGCGTGCCGATTACTACACGGTCGCGGTGCGCACCGGCGGCCCCGGTCGCGGCGGCATCAGCCTGCTGGTGATCGAGGCCGACAGCCCCGGCTTCTCGCGCACGCCTCTCAAGAAGATGGGCTGGTGGTCGTCGGATACCGCCACGCTCCATTTCGACGAGGTGCGGGTGCCGGTGGAAAACCTGATCGGCGAGGAGGGCTCGGCCTTCCGCACGATCATGCTGAACTTCAACGATGAGCGCATCGCCCTTGCCACCACCGCCTGCGCCTTCGCGCGGGTCTGTGTGGACGAGGCGATCGCTTATGCGCGCGAGCGGGTGACCTTCGGCAAGCCACTCAGCCAGCATCAGGTGATCCGCCACAAGCTGGTCGACATGGCGCAGCGCGTCGAGGTCACCGAAGCCTTCATCGAGCGGCTGGTCTGGTGTCTGGATCAGGGCGACAATCCGGTGGCGCAGATCTGCATGGCGAAGAACCAGGCGACCCAGACCATGGCCTACTGCGCATCAGAGGCCGTGCAGATTTTCGGTGGTGCCGGCTATATGCGCGGCGCCGCCGTGGAGCGGATCTATCGCGAGGTCAAGGTCAACGCCATCGGCGGCGGTGCGGAAGAGATCATGAAAGATCTGGCCAGCCGGCAGATGGGGCTGTAATTCCTGTTCAGGAGATCGGCCGTTCCGGATGATCCAGGCGGTCGAACAAGAACACGACGCCGTGGGAGGTTCCACCCTTGATCACGCTCTATCACTGCCACGATGCCCGTTCCTTCCGCCCGCTCTGGGCGCTGGAGGAACTGGGGCTCGATTACGAGCTGAAGATGCTGCCGTTTCCGCCGCGGGTGTTCCAGAAACCCTATCTGGAGATCAACCCGCTGGGCACCATCCCGACCATGCTCGATCAGGGCAAACGGATGACCGAGTCGGCGGCGATCTGCCAGTATCTGGCGGCGCGCTATGGCCCGACGCCGCTGGCGGTGGGGGTCGAGGAACCGGATTTCGGCCCCTATCTCAATTTCCTGCATTTCGGCGAGGCGACGCTGACCTTCCCGCAGACCCTGGTTCTGCGCTATGGCACCTTCGAGCCGGCCGAGCGCAAGCAGCCGCAGGTTGTTGAAGACTACACCAAATGGTTCCTGGCCCGGCTGCGGCTGGTGGAGCAGATCACCGGCGAGCAGGACTATATCTGCGCCGGCCGCTTCACCATGGCCGATATCTCGGTGGGCTATGCCCTGCTGCTGGCACAGAATATCGGCATCGGCCACCATCTGCCGCCGAATGTCCGCGCCTATTGGGACCGGCTGGCCGCGCGTGACGGCTATCTGCGCGCCAAGGCTGCCCAGAACACGGCATCCGAAGACCAGGGTGTGGCGATCACCGCGGTCGGCCCCAAACCCTGAGGCGTGGGCCGCCACTGTCGAGGAACAGACTTGCGTGACCGCCCCCGGTCACGCAATATTGCCATCAATCATTCAAACGTCTGATTGTTTTTCAGACGTCGCCACCGCCCCAGCTTGCCCGAGGATGCGCCCCCATGGACGGCACCACCCCCGCCACCCTGCCCGTCTTCTCCACCCTTGCCCTGCGGCTCGACGGTGCTGTGGCCTGGATTTCGCTGAACCGGCCCGACAAGGCGAATGCAATGAGCGCGCCGATGTGGCCGGAGCTGAAGGCGGCGATGGCCTGGCTGGATGAGACCCCGGCGGCGCGGGTTGGCGTCATCACCGGCGCCGGGCGCTATTTCACCGCCGGCATCGATCTGGCGATGCTGGTCGAGATGAAGCAATCGGTGGCGGACCCCTGCGACGGCCGCCAGGGCGAGAAGCTGCGCCGCAAGATCCTTGAGATCCAGGACACGATCACCGCGATCGAACGCTGCCGCAAGCCGGTGATCGCGGCGGTGAACGGGCCGTGCATCGGCGGTGGCATCGACCTGATCACCGCCTGCTGCATGCGCTATTGCACCGAGGAGGCGTGGTTTTCGGTCAAGGAGGTCGATGTCGGCCTTGCCGCCGATGTCGGCACGCTTCAGCGTCTGCCCAAGGTGATCGGCGAGGGGCTGGCACGCGAACTGGCCTATACCGCCCGCAAGGTCACTGCCGCCGAGGCCGCTTCCATGCATCTGGTCAACCGGGTCTATCCGGATGTCGACGCGCTGAACCAGGGCGTGGCCGCCATTGCCGCCGATATCGCATCCAAATCGCCGCTGGCGGTGCGCGGCACCAAGGAGATGATCACCTATGTCCGCGACCACAGCGTTGCCGACGGGTTGAATTATATCGCCACCTGGAACGCCGCCATGCTGCTGTCGGATGACCTGTCGGAAGCCCTCGCCGCCTTCCAGGAAAAGCGGCCAGCCCGCTTCAGGGATTGAGCGCCAGGGATTGAGTTGAACATCAGGGACTGAGGGGCCGCCCGGCCAGCAGTGCCTCGGTGGCGAGCAGTGCCGTCCACGCATCGAACAATGGATGATGGGCGGCACCGTCAAACGGCACCGTGATCGCGTGGCGGGCCAGAAAATCGCGCACCGACAGCGGGTCTTCACGGGCCATCAGCAGCATGCTAGCCACGTCATGCAGCGGAAACGGTGCCTGAAACTGCCGCGCCGCCGGGTCCACCTCGACACAGCGCCGGAACAGGCCGGATTCCACCGGCGATGCGCAATGCGCGACACAGATCAGGGTTTCACCGGCCGCGGTCGCGTCGTCGACTTCCGACCGATAGGCCTGCCAGAAATCCGCAAGCAACGCGTCGTCGGTCGGGTGGGTGACGGCCACACCGGACAGGGCGGGCAGAACGTGTTGCTCCACCCAGGGGTCGATGTCGCCATCGATCGGGCAACGCGCGATGAACTGCCAATCGGCGCCATGGGTATCGCGCACCACCATGCCGATGGCGAAGGGTGCGCCATACAGCCCGTTGGTTTCGGCATCGACCGACAAGATCCGCATCACACCTCACCCGCATCATCCCGCGCGGTCGGCGATCGGGCCGCGCCTGCGCCGATCCGCCGCCGGTGGCGTGGATGGCCGCTCCCGATCATCGATCATCAGCCGATAACGGCCAAGGCCCAAAGCGGCATGGCTGCCGGCATGGGTTGCCTGCCCCACCACCAGAACCGGCAGCAATGCCGCCGGCAATTGATGGATCACCAGCCGGCCGATCAGCCCCGACATGGCGACGGCCGGGCGCTGATCCTTGCCGGCGCGGCGCTGCCAGCTATGCATCCGGCAGTCCGTCGCGTCCCAGATGGCGCCCTCGGATCGGCGCCGCACACTGTCATGCGGCTCGTCGATCGCCACGCCGTGCCACAGGGCCAGCCCGTTGATCCGCCCGGCCAGCGCCCCCAGCAGTCCTTGCGGATCCTGCACCATCGCACCGCCGCGCCGCAGGGCCAGCGGTGTCAGCAGATCCAGCGCCACCGATACCAGACGATCGGGCGCGTGGCAGATCGCCGGCAGCGGAATCCCGGCGGCGATGCGCGGGTGTTCTTCAGCGGCTTCACCTATTCGGGTCATCCGGTGGCGGCGGCGGCGGCACTGGCCAATCTGGACGTGATCGAGCGGGACGGGCTGCTGGCCCATGTCCGCCGGGTGATGCCGCATTTCGCCGCCCGGCTGCGGGCGCTGGAAGACCTGCCGGTGGTGGCCGAGGTGCGGGTGATCGGATTGATGGCCGGCGTGGAATGCACCCTTGATGCGGCGCATCCCGACGAGGACCGCGATTATGCCCTCACCCTGCGCGTCGACCGGCATTGCCAGCGCATGGGGCTGCTGGTGCGGCCGGTCTATAATATGTGCGTGATGTCGCCGCCGCTGATCATCACCGAGGCCCAGATCGACCGCATGGTCGACATCCTGCGCGCCGGCATCGAACAGGCGATGGCCGAGGTGGCGGCCGAAAGCCGCGCCAGCGCCTGAAGCCGCCGTCAGCGGCGCTTAGAGTCGGACTCAAAATTAATACCCATTGATTTCAAGCCCTTGCGATGAACCGTGCGGTGCGTCGGATGGAGGCGATGAGAAGCCATGCGTCGGAGGATG
>NZ_BMDZ01000064.1 GCF_014636235.1 Tistrella bauzanensis | reverse complement strand
GAGGACGGGCCGCCTCACGCCGTCCCAGGCGACGGTGACGCTCTAAACCAGCCCGCCGCGCTCATTGCGCGACAGCCTCCATAGCGCCGGTCAATCACCGACGGAGTGATCGGCCCCGACGCGCGTCCTGACGCTCGATCCGGCCTGACGCGAAGCGGCGTGGCGCCGCTATGCCAGCAACCCCGTCGCGAGGCAGCGGAACGCCTCGACCGCTTTCGGCAGGACAGCGTCCGGATCGTCGCTGGCCGCGACCCACAGGGCAGCGTTGAGGGCGGCACCGTTCATCAGCCGGGCGGCGGCCTCCGGATCGACCGGCTTCAGAAGCCCGCGCTCGATCAGCCGTTCCACCGTCTGCTGTGTCTCCCGCAGGCAACTGTTCTGACTGGGCCATTGCGACGGGTCGCCCAGAACCGCCGGCCCGTCGCGCAGAACGATGCGCTGCACATCGGGGTCGAGCGCCATTTCGATATAGGCGACGCCCTCGGCCAGCAACCCTTGCCAATCGTCGCCCGCCTGCGCGCCGACCGCCTGCGCGCGCGCGGCCATTTCGGCATCGATCTGGTTGACCACCGCCGCCAGCAATCCGCGCTTGTTGCCGAAATTGTGATAGAGCGCGCCCCGCGTCAGGCCGGCATCGGCGGTCAGATCGTCCATCGAGGCATCGGCATATCCCTGTTCGGCAAAGGCCCGGCGCGCCGCCGCGATCAGTTTCGCCCGGGTCTCCTCCATCATCTCCGCGCGTCGGCCGGCCATCCCTCCGATCCCTTCAAAATTCGCATGCACTGCGTATATGAATTGACATACGGCACGTATGTCCGCATGTCTACATACACGACGTATATCAAATCGCCCGCCGGCCTGGAAGCCTCGCGCGGCCGGCGATGATCAAAGGATAGAGATGATGGCCCAGCGCGATCCGATTTTCCCCGCCGACCGCCACGCCCTTTATGAAGCACACGGTTATTCGGCCGCGATCCGCTCGGGCGATCTGCTCTTCGTCTCAGGGCAGGTCGGCAGCCGCCCCGACGGCACGCCGGAACCCGATTTCGCGCGTCAGGTGCAACTGGCCTTCGACAATCTGGCCGCGACCCTGGCCGCCGCCGGCTGCGGCTTTGACGACATCGTCGACGTCACCACCTTCCACACCGATCCCGAAGCCCAGTTCGAGACCATCATGGGCATCAAGAACCGGATCTTCAGCCAGCCGCCCTTCCCCAACTGGACCGCCATCGGCGTCACCTGGCTCGCCGGCTTCGATTTCGAAATCAAGGTGATCGCGCGCATCCCCGAAAGCGCCTGACAGGGTATCCGCCGGCACATCGCGGGCGGAATCGCCCGCACCGGCCGGTGGGGCCCTTGAACCACATGACCGCCTGCTTATCTGACCTCAATCATGATATACATCATGATTGAGCCAGCCCCGTCAGAGAAAGAAGCACCCTATGGCGACACTCCCCACCGTTCTCATCACCGGCGCGTCTTCGGGCATCGGCGCCACCTATGCGGCGCGGTTCGCGGGTCGCGGCCATGATCTGGTTCTGGTCGCGCGCGACACGGCGCGGATGGAGACGCTGGCCGATGGCCTGCGCCGGGATCATGGTGTGACCATCGACATCATCGGTGCCGATCTCACCAGCGCCGCCGATCTGGCGGTGATCGAGGCGCGGCTGCGTGAGGATGACCGGATCGGCATTCTGGTCAACAATGCCGGAGCGAGCCTGGGCGGCAGCTTCATCGAGCAGGCGACCGACGATGTCGGGCGGCTTGTGGCGCTGAACACCACAGCACCGGTCCGGCTGGCCAGCGCCGTGGCGCCACGTCTGGCCGCGGCGGGTGCGGGCGCGATCATCAATATCGGCTCGGTGGTCGGGCTGGCGCCCGAATTCCGCTTGTCGGTCTATGGCGCGACCAAGGCCTTCATGCTGTTCCTGTCGCAGGCGCTCAGTCTGGAACTGGCCCCGGCCGGCGTCTATGTCCAGGCGGTGCTGCCCGCCGCCACCCGCACCGAGATCTGGGCGCGGTCGGGGACCGACATCAACACCGTGCCCGGTTTGATGGAGGTCGACGAACTGGTGGATGCGGCTCTGGTCGGTTTCGACCGCCGCGAGCCGGTCACCATCCCGCCGCTGCATGATGCCGCCCAGTGGGACGCCTTCCAGGCCGCGCGTCAGACGATGCTGCCGGGCTTCCGGCAGGAGCGGGCGGCCGATCGCTATCAGACCACCGCTTGACCAGCATCGGCTGCCGACGGCCTATCGCTCGGGACGGCCTATCGCTCAGGCCGGGCCGCCAGCCAGATCGCCACCGGCACCAATATGGCGCCGGTGGCGGCCAGCACCAGGGCTGGCGCGCCCAGCCCCCACGACAGGCCCAGCCCTGCCGCCATGGCGGTGATCGCGGCGATCTTGCCCTTGCGCGACACGGCGCCGCGGTCGCGCCATGCCAACAGTGGCGGGCCGTAACGGGGATGGTCCAGCAATCTGCGGGCCAGGACCGGATCGGCGCGCATGAAACAGGCAACGGCGGCGATCAGGAAAATCGTCGTCGGCAACAGCGGCAGCACCGCGCCCACGGCACCCAGCGCCACGAAGCCCCAGCCGGCCAGTTTCAGCAGCCGGCGACGCCGTGCGCCCGGAGGTCTGGACGACGGCTCCGCGACGGCCGGAACCTGCCGGTCGGTCATCGTCTCGGTGGTCATGGGATCGCGCTCCGTCATCATGTCCGCGAGAGTATGCCGCCCGGACGGCTGCGGCAACAGCCGCCCGGGCGGTGATCCCCCCATACATCGCCGGGAGGCAGACGTCGATGTACGGACAGGTCCGGCCGGGGCCGCCCGGGCGGGCGTTGCGGGCGGAAGGCCCCGGCCGGTCCCGGCCCTGACGGGCGGGAAACTGGTCATGTCCGAGGTCCTGGCGGTCACCGCCGATGTGCTGGCGGATCAATCACGCGATGCCGCCAGAGGTTCCACCGTCACTCGGCGGCATCCAGGGCACGCAGGCCCAGCCGTTCCACCACGCCCGCGCCATAAGCGGGGTCGGCCTTGGTGAAATGGCCGATCTGGCGCTGCTTGATGTCGTCGGGCACCGATGCCATGGCATTGGCGATCGCGGTCATCAGCAGATCCTTCTGCCGGTCGTCCATCAGCCGGAACAGGTCGCCGGCCTGGGTATAGTCGTCATTGCCGATCCGGTGATCATAGCGATCGGCCGGGCCGTCGAGCGGCAGCGGCGGCTCGCCCGCCGTCGGATCTTCCACGGCACCACCGAAGCCGTTCGGCTCGTAGTTCGGCGCGCGGCCGCCATTGTCGTCCAGCCGCATCGCGCCGTCGCGATGGGCGGGATGGGCCTGGACCAGCGGCCGGTTGACCGGCAGTTGATCGGCATTCACCCCCACCCGATAGCGATGGGCGTCGCCATAGGCGAACAGGCGCGCCTGAAGCATGCGGTCGGGCGAGGCGGTGATGCCGGGCACCAGATTGCCGGGGCTGAAGATCGACTGCTCGATTTCCGCGAAGTAATTCTCCGGGTTGCGGTCCAGTTCGGCCACGCCGACATCGATCAGCGGGAAGTCCTTGTGCGGCCACACCTTGGTCAGATCGAACGGATCGAAGGGAGTGGCGCGGGCCTCCGCCTCGGTCATCACCTGGATCTTCACCGCCCAGCGCGGATAGTCGCCGCGCTCGATGGCGTCATACAGATCGGCCTGATGGCTTTCGCGGTCCTGGCCGATGATCCCGGCCGACTGTTCATCCGATATGTTGCGGATGCCCTGTTCCGACTTCAGATGAAACTTCACCCACACCCGCTCGCCATCGCCATTGACCATCCCGAAGGTATGGCTGCCAAAGCCGTGCATATGGCGATAGCTGGCCGGCAGGCCGCGATCCGAGAACAGGATCGTCACCTGATGCAGGCTTTCCGGGCTGCGCGACCAGAAATCCCACATGGCGGTGGGGTTGCGCAGATTGGTGCGCGGATCGCGCTTCTGGGTGTGGATGAAATCGGGGAATTTCAGCGGATCGCGGATGAAGAAGATCGGCGTGTTGTTGCCGACCAGATCCCAGTTGCCGTCCTCGGTATAGAACTTCATCGCGAAGCCGCGCACATCGCGCTCGGCATCCGCCGCGCCGCGCTCGCCGGCGACCGTCGAGAAGCGGAACAGCAGCGGCGTGGTCTTGCCGATCTCGGAAAAGATCTTCGCCCGGGTATAGCGGCTGATGTCGTGGGTGACGGTGAAGGTGCCGAAGGCGCCGGAACCCTTGGCATGAACCACCCGCTCAGGGATCCGCTCGCGGTTGAAATGGGCCAGCTTCTCGATCAGATGCACATCGTCCAGCGTCACCGGGCCGCGACGGCCGGCGGTGCGGCTGTTCTGATTGCTCACCACCGGCGCGCCGCTGGCCAGCGTCAGGGTCGGCACCGTTGTGTTGTCGGTCTTCGGATCGTCATTCCGGGTGGTCATGGGGTCTGCCTCCTCACATGTCCGGGGCTGCGGTGTGCCGCTTGGCCCGTCTTCATGATCCTGCACGGCCTGCATCCATAGTGGAAATCGATTGTCAGTATGGACATGATAGCGATTGACTATGAAAGAATGCAGCTTGTGCCGGCTGTCAGCCGATCGGGGCCGCCCGCCGGATCCAGGCCGCGACCGCGTCGGGTGCGGTGACCGGCAGCATGTGGCCGCCCTCGATCAAGGTCAGATCCAGGGCCGGCAATGTCTGTTTCAGGGCTTCGGCATGCGTCTGCCAGTTCAGGATACGGTCGCCGCGCGCGAAGATCATATGCACCGGCCGGGTGATCGCCGCGTAATCCGCCACCATCGCCGGCAGATCGTCGTTGACCGCTACCATATCGATCGAAGCGCCGCGGAATGCCTGCGGCCGGAGGCCCAGCAATCCACCGCCGGCGGTGGCGAAATCGGCCGGCACCGGGTCGGGGCCGAACACGGCCGCCAGCACCGCCTGGCCGCGCAGAAACGACATCGGCGTCGCCAGCGTCCAGGCCACCAGCCGCCGGGCGATGTCGGACCGGATCGCCAGCCCCTTGAACACCGCCGGCGGATCGGTCTCAGGATGGGTCAGCGCCGCGATCAGCCCGATGCCCGACACGGCATCCGGATGATCCAGCGCCACCGCCAGAGCAATCGCGCCCCCCAGGGAGTGACCGACCAGGAATGGCGGATGCGGCAGATCGAGCGCGCGGATCACCGCCACGATCAGCGCCGCCTGCGCCCGCAGATTGGCCGGTGCGCCATCGGGCCGGGTGGAATAGCCGCTGCCCGGCCGATCGATCAGGATCACCCGATAATCCGCGCGCAGCCGGGCCAGCAGGCTGTGGCTGAAATGATGCATCTGGCCGCCCAGCCCGTGCACCATAACCAGCGCCGGCCGGGTGTCGCCGGGCGCGCCGTCATCCAGGTAATGAACGCGGCAACCGTCTATCTCCATGAACCGGCCGCGCGGCGGCACTGCCGCCTCCACCCGCTTCGCGGTCCAGCCGGTGAACAGGGCAAGCCCGCCCCCCAGCGCGCCCAGCACCACCACGCCTTCAACAAACATCCGCCATCTCCCCGATCCGGCCCACCATCTCCCCGATCCGGCCCCGCCCCAGCTTAGCCGATTTCCCGGCCGGCGGCTTCAGAACCGTGGAGATTGCCGGATCAGAACGGTCCCTCGCCCCGCAGATCCCGGGTGAGCTGCCGGGCCAGCAGTTGGGCGGGCATGTGGCGCAGCACCAGATTGCGCAGCCGGAATCCGGCCGGGGTGGCCGGAATGTACAGGCGGGCTAATTTGCGGCTGCGGGTCTGAAGCCGGGTGATCACCGGCCTGAGCCGGGCCTCGTGCTCGGCCAGCGCCCGATGGATGTCGAGCGGGTGGCGCAGCAGGCATTCGGCCAGCCCGGCCGCCGCGGTGATCGCCATCCCGGCGCCCTGGCCCGATAACAGGGTCAGGCAATGGGCGGCATCGCCCAGCAGCAGCACCCGGCCGGTGGACCAGCGGGGCAGCACGGTCATCAGCGTGGTGTCGACATACAGCCCACCCGCGGGATCGCGGGCATCGATGGCCGCCAGCACCGCCGGATGGCCACCGGCATAGGCAGCCTTCAGCGCCGCGACCCTGGCCGTCTCGTCCGACGGCAGATTGTCAGCGCCTCGGCGCCAGGCATAGAGGGTGGCAAGCGAGCCATCCGCCAGGGTGTAGAACTCGGTCAGCCGGCCGGGCTCGGCATAGGACAGGAAATCCCGCCCCAGCCCCAGCGTATCGGGCAGGCGAAAGGCGGCGACGCCATAGCCCAGCGGCTCCAGCGCGGTCTCGTCGGGCGCAAAATGCAGCCGGCGCAGATCGGACCGCAGACCCTCGGCGCCGATCACCAGATCGGCTTCCAGCGTCTCCCCGGATGCGAGCGCCACCCCGACCGGCGCACCCGCGCGATCGTCGAGGCTGGCGATACGCGCGCCAAACCGCAGTGCGGCCGAGACCGGCATCGCCTCGGCCAGCACCTCGATCAGGGCGGTACGCGCCAGCGTGATCCACTCCACTCCCGACAGCAGGTCGTGATAGCGCAGCCGCAGCAATTCGCGCCCGTCGCGATCGAGATACAGGTTCTCGGCGATGTCGCGGCCCCGGGCGGTCAGGGCCGGCATCAGCCCCATCCGCCGGGCAACCGCCAGCCCCGGCCCCGACAGGCCGATCATATAGCCGTCGGTGCGCAGGTCGGGGGCACGCTCGATCAGGGTGGCGCGCCATCCGGCCCGGTCCAGCCACCAGGCGGCGGCAAGCCCGGCGATGCCGGCGCCGGCGATGACGGCATGGGGGCGGTTGATGTGGCTGGTCATGCGGGCATCCCCTCAGGGCGCCGCATCCGGGCGATCAGTGCGGGGATCAACCCGGCAGCGAAAAGGCTTATGGCGGCAGCCAGGGCAAGACTGACATCCAGGCCGATGGCGGCGGCGATCAGTCCGCCCGACAATCCGGCCAGAGCGGCGATGCCGGCGTCGGCGCATTGCAGCAGGGTGAAATCCACCCCGGCCTGCGGCGAGGCTGACCAGCCCATCATCGCGCTGTACAGCGCCACGAAAGCGCCCCCCTGAACCAGCGACAGCACCACGGTGAGGCCAAGCACCGGCTGTGCGGCCACATCCCCCATGATCGCCGCGGCCAGCAGGGCCAGCAGCAGACCTTCCACCGCGACCAGCGGCGCCAGCAGACGTTCGGGTGCCACACGGCGCAAGGCCAGACCCGCGAGCAGCGTGCCCACCAGACTGGCCGCCATGCCGCCGGCACCACTGACCAGGCCGATCACCTGAAGCGACACGCCGCGATCGACCAGCATCGGCCCGGTCAGCCCCATCGCGAGCCTGAGCCCGGCCTGCATCAACAGCACGACCACCAACCCGATCAGCACCGGCCGGCGGGCGAAGGCCCGCGCCAGCGACGGCCGGTGCGCGGGGTCGGTGCCGACAGCGGCGATCGCCGGCGGCCCCTCGCGGGTCAGCGCCATCGGCAGGGTCAGCGCCGCCATCACCACCACCAGGGTCAGGATGGCGAGGCTCCAGCCGGCACGGTCGACCAGCACCAGAAACAACCCGCCGCCGATCAGCGCGCCGACATAGCCGCCACCGACCTGCATGACATTGCCCAGCCCGCGCAAGGCCGGCGGCAACTGTTCCACCGCATAGGCATCGCAGCCGATATCCACCGTCGCTGTGACCAGGGCCGCCCAGGCCAGCACCGCCAGAACCATCGCCGGCGGCGGCAGCCCGGCGCTGGCGGCGAGGGTGGCGATGATGATGATCGCCATCCCCTGACCCGCCAGCACGATCACCCGCGTCCTGCGCCCGCCGCCGGCCGGCCGGCGCAGGCGCTCGATCCACGGCGCCCACAGGAATTTCAACGCCCAGGGCAGCATCAGCAGCGATACCAGGCCGATCACCTCGTAACCGGCACCGGCGGCACGCAAGGTCGTCGGAAGGCCGTGGAAAGTCAGACCGCCGATGATGCTCTGGGTGACATAGATGCCGCCGATGACGGTCAGCACGCGCGCGGGCCGCGTGGTGGTGGCGGCCCGACCGGCCACAGATGTCATGGCCATCTCAGAACCGCCAGCTGCCGGTGATGCCGATGGTGCGCCCGTCGCCCAGCGTGCTGCGGATATCGCCACCGCCGAAATCGAAGCTCGACGTGCGATAGACCTCGTCGGTCAGGTTGCGGGCGAAGACCCGGACCGCATAGCCGGCATCCAGATCGACCTCCACCGCCGCGTCCAGCAGGGTATAGGCGCTCTGAGACAGGGTATTTGCCTCGTCGAACCAGGTCCGGTCGACCCAGTTGGCGTTCAGATCCACCGCGACAGCCCCCGGCACGCTGGTCTGGGGCACGATCCAGCGCAGCCCCGCGCGCAGGGTGGTATCGGGGGCATAGGGCAGGCGCCGGCCGTCATAGGGGCCGCCGTCAAATTCCGACCGGCCGATCGTGGCGCCGGCGCGCAGGGTCAGATCGGTCGTGGCCCGGAAGGCGCCGTCCAGCTCGATGCCGTGGCTGAGCGCATCACCCATGTTGCGCAGCACCTGCGCGCCCAGCGGCCCGGTATAGATCTGCTTGTCCAGGGCGGTGATCAGATAGACCGCGGCATCCAGGTCCAGCCGGCCACCGGCCATGCCGCCGCGCCAGCCCAGTTCGTAATTGGTCGAGGTCTCGCTGTCATAGGGGATGGCATCGTCGGGCGAGGCGACGGTGTGGTTGAAGCCACCGGGCTTGAAGCCGCGGGCGATCACCGCCCGCAGCCGGTGATCGGGTGCCACCTGCCAGCCCAGGGCCAGCTTGGGCGAGATATCCGAGAAATCGTCCTTGCCCCGAAACCGATAGTCGAAAGGGCCGCTGCCGGGCCGATCATAGCGGATCTCCGCCTGTTCCCGCGACCAGCGCAGGCCGCCGGTCAGGTCCAGAACCGGGGTCAGCGCATAGGTCGCCTCGCCGAACACGGCATAGGACCGGGTGTCGACCTCGTTGCGGTCGGGGCCGTAATAGCCCGGATAGCCGGGGGTCGTGCGGGTGAATTCGGTCGACTGAAAGAAGCCGCCCAGCACGCCGTCGAGCCGCTCCCCGGCCTGGAAGGCAAGACGCAGTTCCTGCGAGATCTGGTCCTGGGATTCAGGTGTGTTGACTGTGATCACCCGGGTCAGGTCGCGGCTCTGCCACGAGGTGATGCTCGACAGGCTGGCCGCGTCGGACAGGTCGTAATCGGCGGCAAGCGCGAGTGTGGTCACCCGGCGGTCGAGCCAGCCGCGCGCGCCCTGGCTGGCGCTGTCATAGCGGCGGTCATCCACCGACGCGTCACGGATATACAATTCTTCATGGCTCTCAAGCTCTTCGCGCGACGCGGTGACGGTCACGGCGAGCGGGCTGTCGACAGGGGCGTGACGCAGCTTCAACCGGGCCATGCGCGAGATGCCGTCGTCGATGCCGGTCCGGCCGGTCGCGACATCATCGATCTGGCCCTGATCCTGGCTCCAGCGGAGTGCGAGTTCCGCCGCAAGCCGGTCGGGCACCACCGGCCCCGCGATCACCGCCTCAGCCCCCCGTTCGGGCACACCCAGCGTCACCGAGGCATGGCCTTTCAGCCGGTTCGTCGGCATGCGGGTGATGACATTGATCACCCCGCCATGGGCGTTGCGGCCATACAGCGTGCCCTGCGGGCCGCGCAGCAATTCCACCCGCTCCACATTGACCAGTTCCTGCGCGAAGGCGGCGGCATCCTGCGGCACGCCGTCGACATAGACCTGAACCGCCGGGTTATAGAAATCGGGCGAGGTGACGCCACGAATGGTGACACCGGTATAGGCCCGGTTGCCGCGCGCCCGGATCACCAGCCCCGGGAACACCCGGTCCAGATCGTCCAGCCGGGTGACACCAGCCTCGGCCAGTTCCTCGGCCGTGCGCACCGTGACCGAACTGTCGATCTGCCCCAGCGCCTGATCCCGTTTGCCGGCGGTGACGGTGAGGGCGTCGAGGCGCTGCACATCCTGGTCGTCGGCACGGGCATCCGACACCGGCATGGCGCCTGTAATCAGCAGCGGGGCTGCCAGGGCGCAACGGCGCAGCATGCGATAAGACATGGTCGGGCGATCCTTGAACGAGATATCTGGCTGATGCCGGCGGAGCTTGTGCCCGTCATCGCCCGGCGCGGCCGGATACGCGGCCCCGATCGGGACCGATCCTGCTCTGATCGGGACTTTCTTGCGAATCATTCTCATTTACGGAATCATGTGAGCCGGTCACAAGCAACCGCGGAGCCCGCGCATGACATCGCCGACGATCTGGCAGGTCGACGGGAACGCCGCCCTCGACGCCGACGACGCCACCGATCTGCCGGCCTGGTTTGCGGCGCAGGTGAACGAGCCGCTGGGCGACGGCATGGCCTTCAATCAATTCGACTTCACCGCCCGCACCGAACAGCGGCTGCGGATCGCCGGACCGGCGACCCTGTCGATCTCGCTGTTTCTGGATGGCGCCGGTTCGCTCTCGGTCGATGGCGGGCGGCCGCTGGCAATTCGGCCGGGGCTGACCGTGCTCTACCATGCCGCCCGGCCAACGGCGGGCGAGGATGTGATTCCGGCGGGCAGCCGGGTCGTCTGCCTCGATTTCCGCTATGACGCGCGGCTTCTGGTCGATCTTGGGCTGGCGGTGCTGCCGGTGCTGATGCGCGGCTTCGCCACCGATTGCAGCCTGCAAGACGTGCTGCTGCTGGCCCGGCCGACCTCGCCTGCCCTCGACGACGTGGCCCGGGCGGTGCTGTCCTGCCGGCTGGACGGTGCCGCACGCCAGATCTTCCTGAAGGCCAAGGCGCTGGAGGCCCTGGCCTGGCTGATCGCCGAGATCGACGGCGCACCGCCGGTGGCCGGCCTGCCGGTGCCGGCCGACCGGCGCCGGATCGAACAGGCGGCCCGTCTGCTGGTCGATCGCCATGACGAGCCCTGGACCATCCCGCTCTTGGCACGGACCGTAGGCCTGAACGAGCGCAAGCTGAAATCGGGGTTCCGGCTGGTGGTCGGGCGCACCGTCCATGGCCATCTTGAGGCGGCACGCCTGGAAGCGGCAGCCCGCATGATCCAGGATGGCGGCCGGGTGATCGACGCCGCGCTCGCCGTCGGCTATGCCAATCCCAGCCATTTCGCCCGGCTGTTCCGGCGCAGCTTCGGTGCCGCCCCGGCCGACTGGCGCCGCAATGCCGCCGTCATGCCCGGCGGGGATCTGCCGCCGGATGTCCGGGACCATCGCCCGTGCAGCGGTTGACCTCGATCACCGGATGATACAGGTCGGACCGCTTCGGCAGCCGCGCGCGGTAATCGTCCGGGCCGTCATCGCCATGGGTCACCACGCTTGCAACCAGCGTCCAGGCATTGTGCCCCACCGACCATAGATGCAGGTCGACCACCTGGGTATCGCCATCCGACGACAGGGCGGCGGCGATGTCCTGCCGCATCGCTTCAGGTGCCTGACGGTCGAGCAGCACGCCGGCGGCACTGCGGCCCAGGCTGATCGACCATTTCAGGATCACCGCCGAGGCCAGCAGGGCCGCCAGCGGATCGGCCCACAGCCAGCCGGTCGCCCAGGCCAGCGCCACCGCACCGATCGCGGCGATGCTGGTCAGGGCGTCGGCCAGCACATGCAGCAGGGCGGCACGGGCATTGGTGTCGAGTTTCCGGCTCTGACCCTGGCTGTGATCATCATGCGCATGATCATCGCCGTGCCGGTGATCATGCCCGTGCCGGTGATCATGCCCGTGCCGGTGATCATGCCCGTGATCATGGCCGTGCCCGTGATCATGCCCCAGGCCCAGCAGCGCCGCCGAGGCCAGATTGACCAGAAGCCCGATCACCGCCACCAGGATGGCGTCGCCATAGGCGATCGGGCGCGGATCGAACAGCCGCGCTACCGCCTCACCGGCGATCGCCAGCGCCGACAGGCCCAGCAGCAGCGCGCTGGCAAAGCCGGCCAGGTCGCCGATCTTGCCGCTGCCGAAGCTGAAGCGCGGATCATGGGCGCGGGCGCGCGTGACCATATAGGCCAGCGCCGCCAGCCCCAGCGCGAAGGCATGGGTGCCCATATGCAGCCCGTCGGCCAGCAGGGCCATCGAGCCGGTCAGCCAGCCCGCCACCACTTCGGCCACCATGGTGACCAGGGTCAGCGCGATGACCGCATGCACCCGGCGTTCGACCGGCCGGCGGATGGTCTGACCGAAGCCATGGGTTTTCTGCCAGTGCTCGGCGGCGCGGCTGTGCATGATCGTGCCTTCCGATCGGGGAACTGTTTTCAGACCATCGGGCCGAATCGGCCCAGGATCAAGAGCGGTGCCACATGGTCGCGCACGAAACCAATGCGTGAGACCAGCGACAGCAGCGGCATCATCCGGGGATAGGGCTCGGCATAGGTCCAGGCGCGGACCAGATCGAGGCCGGAGATGGCGGCCATGAAATCCGCAAGCCCGGCGCGGGTCAGGGCAAAGGGCATCGGCGGCACGGTATAGCCGGGCGTGACCTTCAGACCGTGCAGGGTCTTGCGGGAATACCAGTGCGGGATGGTGTCGAAATAGACCTGCCCCCCGGGAAATCCGCCGGCCAGGGCCCGCAGCATCCCGGTGACCGTCGCCCGGTCGGGGGCATACATCAGCAGCCCGGCGGCGCTGAAGAAACAGGGCCGGTCGGTGCCGACCTCATCCATCCAGTCGGCGGGGCTGAAGGCCGATGCCGCGATCATCCGGTTGCGCGGATGTGCGGGCAGCAGGCGCCGGCGCAGATCGATCCCCGGCGCCAGATCCAGCGTCACCCAGTCGAGCCGGCCGTCATCGACCCGCCAGAGCTGGGTTTCCAGCCCTTCCCCCAGGGCGACCACCCGGATCGGCTGGTCATGGGCGGCGGCGAAATCGCTGATCAGCCGGTCGCCCAGTCTGGCGCGGATGGTATGGGCGGGGTGCGGCCTGCCGAAACGCCCCTGAAAATCATAGTCGATCCGCGCCACCAGCGCCGCCGCGCGCGGATCGTCGAGCACCTGATCGGCCGGCACACGGCCGGTGGCGGCAAGCCCCACGCGGTGCCACAGCGGCCACAGCATGGTCTCGGGCACGCCGTCCAGCGTGACCGACAGGCGGCCGGTGCCGGAACCGTTGCCGGAACCGTTGCCGGCTATGGCGGGGGAGGAGGTCATGGCAGCCGGTCCCGGATAGATGATGCAGCCCCTGACGGGGCGGGTCCGGAATGCTGGCACGATGTGATATTAATTATCAATCGCAAGTTTTGCCCCGATTCGGGTGGCCCCGCCCGAATCAGGTGGCCCGATCCTCATCAGGTGGCCCAATCCTCATCAGGCGTCCCGGCTATCATCTGGTGCCGGCTATCATCTGTTGACGGTGCATCATCCTCCACCACCTGCACCGCATCGGGGATCGCCTGCCGGCAGACCCGGGCCAGCGCCAGGGCATCGGCATCGCCGGCGCCCCGGCGCCAGACCAGGGCGATGCGGCGATGCCCCGCCGGCCCGATCACCGGTCGGAAGCGCAGCCGGGTTTCTCCGCTGCGCCGCCAGGCAGCGGCAGCCAGTGCCGGCACCAGCGTGGTGCCGAAGCCGGCCGCGACCAACTCGCGCAGGGTTTCCAGGCTGGCGGCGCGGAAGTCGTCGCCGGCGGCAACGGTGCGCGCACAGGCCGCGAGCACCTGATCGCGCAGGCAATGGCCGTCGGCCAGCACCAGCAGCCGGGTGGCGGCCAGTTCGGCCGCATCGATCGGGCCGTCGGCGCCGGCCGCCATGTCGCCGGCCCGCGGCTCCACCGCCAGAAAGCCCTCGTCGAACAGCGCCATCGCCTGCCGGCCGCGCATCTCCACCGGCAATGCCACCAGCGCCGCGTCCAGCCGGCCGTCGTCCAGCAGGGCCAGCAGATGATCGGTCAGATCCTCGATCACCACCAGATCCAGCCCGCCATGCGCGGCCTTCAGCACCGGCAGCAGCGTCGGCAGCAGATAGGGGCTCAGCGTCGGAATGGCACCCAGCCGGTACGGCCCTTCCAGCGGCCGTGCCCGGTGGCGGGTCAGGCGCAGGATCGCCTGCTGTTCGGCCAGCACCCGGCGGGCATGGCCGACCACCCGCTCGCCGGCCGCCGTCAGCCGCACGCCTTTGCGGCTGCGCTCCACCAGTTCCACGCCCAGATAATCCTCAAGCTTGCGCAACTGGGCGCTCAAGGTGGGCTGGCTGACACCGGCAGCGATTGCCGCCCGGCCGAAATGGCCGTGATCGGCAATCGCCACCAGATATTTCAGTTCGGTCAGGGTCATGGGGCCTGGGGAATCCCGATACGGAGCCGCACCCCATCGAGGGCGCATCGATCGACGCTGCCTATGGTGACCATCCACGCTTCCCACTACAAGTCCGCCGCAGATCGGCGTATATAGGACTGCAACTTAGATGCATTCCATGCAGGAGACGGGTGATGAGCGGCAAGTCGCGCTCTCGAAAACCCCGGCCGGCCGCCGACGCCGGCCGGCATGGCTTCCAGGTCGATGCCGCGCCGTCGACCGCCGCAACCATTGCCGGGCTTGCCGTCGCGGTTCTGGCCGCCGTGGCGACGGCCGCGGTCGTCTCGGGCGCCGAGGCGGCGGTGACGCTGGGGCTGGCGGGCTGGCTGCCGGTGGCGGTGCTGGCGATCATGACCGGCGGCGGCGGCCCGGGGCTGAAGCGGCGGATGCTGCGGGGCAGCGGCTTCACCGCGGTTCTGCCGCTGCTGCCGCTGGCGGTGGGCGTGGCGCTGGCATCAGGCCGCACACTCTGACCAGGCGGCCGCCCGATCCTGCCATGGCGCCCCGAAGCATCCGGCCTCCCGGACCATTCGGCCCCGGAACCACTTGTTCTCGGCGATGAAACGTGGATGATGCGGCGGAATTCCGCCAGCACCACCCACACAGCCATCAGCCGAGGGGCCACCCCCATGTCCAGCGCCCAGAGGAAGACCGCCATCCGCATCACCCGTGCCGAGGATTTCCCGGCCTGGTATCAGGAGGTGGTCAAGGAAGCCGAGATGGCCGAGCCGTCGGGCGTGCGCGGCTGCATGGTCATCCGCCCCTGGGGTTACGGGGTGTGGGAGCAGATCCAGAAGCGTCTGGATCAGCGCATCCGCGAAACCGGCCACCAGAACTGCTATTTCCCGATCTTCATCCCGCTCGACCTGATCGAGAAAGAGGCGAGCCATGTCGAGGGCTTCGCCAAGGAGATGGCGGTCGTCACCCATCACCGACTGATCCAGAAGGACGGCAAGCTGGTGCCGGACGGGCAGTTGGAAGTGCCGCTGGTGGTGCGCCCGACATCGGAAACCGTGATCGGCGAGGCCTTCGCCCGCTGGATCCGCAGCTATCGCGACCTGCCGCTGAAGATCAACCAGTGGGCCAATGTCGTCCGGTGGGAGATGCGGCCGCGCGTCTTCCTGCGCACCAGCGAATTTCTCTGGCAGGAAGGCCATACCGCCCATGCCAGCCGCGACGAGGCGCTGGACGAGACCGCGATGATGCTGGAGGTCTATCGCGATCTCTCGGAAAACTGGCTGGCCGTGCCGGTGATCGCCGGCGAGAAGCCCGAAAGCGAGCGCTTCCCCGGCGCGGTCGAAACCCACTGCATCGAGGCGATGATGCAGGATGGCAAGGCCCTGCAGGCCGGCACCTCGCATTTCCTGGGCCAGAATTTCTCGAAGGCCGCCAACATCCAGTACCAGACCAAGGATGGCGGGCTTGAGCTTGCCTACACCACCTCGTGGGGGGCATCGACCCGGCTGATCGGCGCGCTGATCATGACCCACTCCGATGATGACGGCCTCCGGCTGCCGCCGGCGGTGGCACCATCGCAGATCGTGATCCTGCCGATCATCCGTGATGAGGCGAGCGCCGCCGATGTCATGGCGGCGGTCGATGCGCTGGCTGCCCGCCTTGCGGCCGAACGCTATCTCGATCTGCCGGTGCGGGTCGAGGTCGACCGCCGCGACATGAATGCCGGTGAAAAGCGCTGGTCGTGGATCAAGCGCGGCGTGCCGGTGATCCTGGAAGTGGGGCCGCGCGACGTGGCCTCGGGCTCGGTCGCGGTCACCGAGCGGGTGGCGCTGGACCAGAAGAAGGCGATCATCCCGCAGGACGAGCTGGTGTCGGGCATCGCCACCCGGCTGGCCCTGATCCAGAAGCAGATGTTCGACCAGGCCGTGGCATTCCGGGCCACCCGTATCCGCACCGACATCGCCGATTACGATGCCTTCCGCGCCTTCTTCTCGAAGGAGGGCAGCGATTTCGCTGGCGACCTCGGCTTCGTGCGCGCAGCATGGTGCGGCACCCGCGAGAGCGAGGCCAAGCTCGACGATCTGGGCGTCACCATCCGCTGTCTGCCCTATGATCAGGGCGACGTCGCCGGCCGCACCTGCGTGCTGACCGGCGCGCCGGCCACCGTCGAGGCGATCTTCGCGAAGTCTTACTGATCCGGCGGGCATCGAGCACACCTACGAATATTGCGTTGCAGCACTGAGTATGGCGCCAGGATTGCCGCTCCATACCCAGTGCTGTCACATTTCTGTCAAGACAAGGCTCGATACCACAGGTTTCTGCTGCTAATCTTGGGTCTTGTGACGCGCACCGCGCGTCAGGCACCGGTCAGGCAGGCCCGACATGGATGACATCGAGGACCGATTCGAGACCGATATCCTCAAGACGACCTATCGTTACTGGCGCGATCTCCGCGGCGACCGTCCGATGCCGCTCCGGCGGGAGATAGACCCGTTGCGCCTGCATCGGCTGCTGCCGCATCTGTTTCTGTATGATGTCGTCCATCAGGCCGGTGACCGGCTGGATTTTACCGTGCGGCTGGTCGGCACCCGGATTTCCGAAGCCCATGGCGGCGACCATCGCGGCCAGAGCCTGTCGGTGGTCCATGCCGGCCAGTGGCCGCGCATCGCCGCCGACTATCACGACGTGGTCCGACAATGCCGGCCGCATTACGCCCGGCGGGTAGGGTTCGCCATCGCCAAGGACCATGTCACCTATGAACGCGTCCTGCTGCCGATCTCGGACGACGGCACCCGCGTCGACGGCATCTTCGGCGCCGCCCATTACTGGATCGGCTGACGCAGCCCGCGTGTTCCGGAACCCGTCCCGCCGCAGGGGGTTGCACAGATCTGGTGCCGCGTCATGATCACCATCATGCCCGCGGCGTCATGATCACCATCATGCCCGCGGCGACGTGTCGCGTGGTACGCGACTTCCCCGCCGCTCATATTGAGGATGGTGCATCGGGTCCGATGCGGCGCCCGGCCATCTGGAGCCGGCCATCTGGAGATGGTGCCGCCTTGCCTGTTCCAAACCCCGCCAATCCCCCCGCCGATGCGCCCAAGCCTCAAGGAGAAGAGCCCATGTCGGGCCAGGATGATGTGGTCTGGACCAACGCCCGGACAGAGGACGACGACGCCCCGGTGAAGGGCCCCGGCCTGTGGCGCGCGATGCGTCGCGGTCTGGCCAGGCGCTGCCCCCGCTGTGGCGAGGCGCCGGCCTTCAACGGCTATCTGTCGGTGCGCGATCATTGCAGCCATTGCGGCGAGAACCTCGGCAGCTATCGCGCCGATGACGCGCCCCCCTATTTCACCATTTTCCTGGTGGGGCACATCGTCATCCCGCTGATGCTGTGGGTTGAAAAGGCCTGGGCGCCCGATATCTGGGTGCATGCGGCGCTGTGGGTGCCGCTCAGCCTGGTGCTGACGCTGGCCACCCTGCCCTATATCAAGGGCGCGGTTCTGGGGCTGATGCTGCAATTGCGGATCCATTAGCCGCGCGGTCCCCGATCCAGGGCGCCCGTGTCCATAGCGCGAAAGCGCCCATGTCCACAGCGCGAAGGCGCCCGTGTCCATAGCGCGAAAGCGCCCGTGTCCTTTTTAGGGAGGCGGGCGCTTTTTCGTGATCTGACGGGGACTTCTGCAATCCGGCGCTGGTAATCGGTGACGCGGGACCTAACTCTAGGACATGGAGGCGTCCTGGCCGGCGCATGCGCGGCCGGCGCCGCAGTCGATATCTCGACCACCATCCTCGAAATCATCCTCGAACCTTGGGGGGAGGCAGGATGCAGCCCGTCGAAGAGCTTCGCTATCTGATCCTGGCAGCACAACGCGAGGCCTATCGCCAGCTTGCCGACCGGCTCCGGCCGCTCGGTCTCACGCCGTCGCAGGCAGAAGTGCTGTCGGTTCTGGCTCAGCGCGAGCCCTTGTCGCTGGTCGATCTGGGTGAGTTGCTGGTCTGCGAGACCGGCAGTCCCAGCCGGCTGGTCAATGGGCTGGTCGAGCATGGACTGGTGCGGCGCGACCGATCCGATACCGACCGCCGCATGATCACCCTGACCCTGACCGACCGTGGCCGCGCCCAGGTCCAGCGTCTGACCGAGATCGACCGTCAATACCATGCCGACATGGCCCGCCGTCTGAATGGCGACGAGCTGGACAGCGTCACCCGGGCTCTGTGGCAACTGGTCGGCGACCGCCCGGCGGGCCGGGCGCTGTCGAAACGGCGCTGACCGCGACCGCGGGTGAACGCGGCCCTACGCCGAGGACGGATCACCGCGACGGGGAGCGCCGTCGGCACTGAACATCGCCACCACCCGCTCGCGCGCCGTGCCGATATGGTAATCGCTGGCGGCCGCGAATACGCCTGCATCCCGTGCAACCAGGGCATCCAGCAGCGGCTCGTGGGTGCGGGCGATCTGATGGGGGTCGTCGTACAGCCGGCCGATCATGGCGATGCCGAACCGGGTTTCAGCAGTCAGTTCGTCGAACACCTTCAGCAGCCGCCGGTTGCCGGCGAACACGCAGATCATGCGGTGGAATTTCAGGTCTTCCTCGATCTGGCGTTCGCCGTCGCCATCCTCGGCCAGCCGGTGCAGGAACGCGACCTGTGCCCGCAGCTTCGATGCCATCTCGTCAGTCAGGCTGCCCACCAGCAGAGCCCCGGCATGGCGTTCCAGGCACATGCGCAGATCGTAGATCTGATCGAGATCGTGCCAGTCGAACTGGCGGACGAAGAAGCCGCGACGCGGCATCGCCACCACCAGACCGCGATTTTCCAGCAGCCGCGCCGCCTCGCGCACCGGCGCCCGGCTGACCCCGAGGTCACGGGCAATGGTGGCCTCGGTCAGCCGTGCGCCTGGTTTGAAGCCGCCCTTCAGGATCACGTCGGTCAGAACCTGCGCGATCCGGTTCACCAGATCGTTCTGATCCAGGGCCGTCAATAGCGGCCCGCCGCCACCAGCCGGTGACGTCGCTGTATCCATTGACACCGATCCTGCATCCCTCGACAGGGGGGTGCCGGTCGTCTGGCCTTTCTCCGGCATGGACAATGCGCCTCCTGTCATCTGCATCATGTGCAACCTCTGCCTTGCGAGCATGCCGGAAACGTGGTCGAATGTCGATTGTCGACAATTTGCCGCACCCATCCCGGACCCGTCGACCCCGCCGATCACTCATGAGGGCCGCCGATGCGCCGCGCAACCGTTTCCGAAGTCTCCGCCCAGCCGTCATCTCCGACCGCTGGTGACGAGCGGGTCGATCTGGCCGCCGCCTATCGGCTGGTCGCGCATTTCGGCATGGATGACAGCATCTTCACCCATATCTCGGCCCGTGCACCAGATGGCGAGGATGGCCATGGCCGGTTCCTGATCAACCCGTATGGGCTGCGGTTCGACGAGGTCACCGCCTCCAATCTGGTGACGGTGGATCTGGACGGGCGGCTGATCGACGACCCGCATGGCGCCGGCATCAATGCCGCCGGCTTCACCATTCACAGCGCCGTGCACGCGGCGCGCCACGACATTCACTGCGTGCTGCACACCCACACCGTCGCCGGCGTCGCCGTGTCCTGCCAGGAACACGGGCTTCTGCCGTTGAACCAGTGGTCCTTGCAATTTCACAACCGTATCGCGTTTCATGAATACGAGGGCATCGCGCTCGACCTGGCCGAACGGGAGCGGCTGGTCGCGGATCTGGGCGATGCCAAGGTCATGATCCTGCGCAATCACGGGCTTCTAACCTGCGGCCGCACGGTCTCGGAAGCCTTCAAGCTGATGTATAATCTTGAGCGCAGTTGCCGGGCTCAGCTCGCCCTGCAAAGCTCAGGTGCACCGATCCATCTGCCCTCAGAGGAGGTCTGCCAGCGCACGGCGCAGCAGTACGAGGGCTGGGATGGCGAGCATCCCCATAACCGCCCCGATGTGGAATGGGATGCCTATCTGAGACTGCTCCGCAAGATCCAGCCGGATTTCGAGAGCTGATCAGTTGAACGATCCGGCGGGAGCATGGCCGGTGCATAGCCGATCAACGGCTAGCTGCAACAAGAAGCAGTCTCAAGAACAAGACGGAAGACGCAGACGAGGTTTCACCAATCCAAGGACGCCAGGGGGACTTTAGGAATGATCAGGGGATTTCTGCTGGGCGGCGTGGCAGCGCTGTCGATGATCTTCGCGGCTGCCGCCGCACCCGTCGAGGGAGGACGGGCCAACGTCGTCATCCAGCCTGAGCCGCCGGGACTGATGCTCGGCATGATCCAGAACGGCCCGACGCAGATGGTTGCGGGCAACATCTATGAAGGGCTGCTGCGTTATGATCCGTCGCTGAAGCCCATGCCGCAGCTCGCCGAGAGCTGGACGGTCTCGGGCGACGGCACGATCTATACCTTCAAGCTCCGCCAGGGCGTCACCTGGCATGACGGCGAGCCGTTCACCTCGGCCGATGTGGTGTTCTCGGTCGATGTGTTCCTGCGCGAGACCCATGCCCGGCTGCGTGCCTCGCTGGTCCATGTCGAGAACATCTCGGCCCCCGACGACCACACCGTGGTCTTCAAGCTGAAGCAGCCCTTCGGTCCGTTC
This sequence comes from Tistrella bauzanensis, assembly GCF_014636235.1. Classification (NCBI taxonomy): domain Bacteria; kingdom Pseudomonadati; phylum Pseudomonadota; class Alphaproteobacteria; order Geminicoccales; family Geminicoccaceae; genus Tistrella; species Tistrella bauzanensis. Next base: position 9,651 of record NZ_BMDZ01000064.1, on the reverse strand, counting down.
CTCGGCATCTTCGAAGTCGGCACCATGCCGATGGTGCCGAAGCACATCTATGAAGGCACCGACTTCAAAACCAACCCGGCCAACAACACGCCGATCGGCACCGGCCCGTTCAAGTTCAAGGAATGGGTGAAGGGCTCGCATATCCTGCTGGTCAAGAACGAGAATTATTACCAGGAGGGCAAGCCCCACCTCGACGAGATCTACTGGCACGTGATCCCCGACGCCGCCTCGCGCGCCGTGGCCTTCGAGACCGGCACCGTCGATATCCTGCCCGGCGGCTCGGTCGAGAATTTCGACGTGCAGCGCCTCACTGCCCTCGACAACACCTGCGTCACCGACAAGGGCTGGGAATTCTTCGCCCCGCAGTCCTGGCTGTGGCTGAACAACCGCGAAGGCCCCACCGCCGACGTCCGGTTCCGCAAGGCGATCATGTATGCCATGGATCGCGAATTCGCCAAGGAGGTGCTGTGGAACGGCCTGGGCGACGTCGCGACCGGCCCGTTCTCGTCGAAGATCCGCTTCTATTCCGACAAGGTCACGCCCTATCCGCATGATCCCGACAAGGCCCGGGAACTACTGAAGGAGATGGGCTATGACGGCACCCCCATCCGCCTGCTGCCGCTGCCTTATGGCGAGACCTGGCAGCGCTGGGCCGAGGCGGTGAAGCAGAATCTTGAGGAAGTCGGCATCAAGGTCGAACTGGTTGCAACCGACGTCGCCGGCTGGAACCAGAAGGTCGCCGACTGGGATTACGATCTGGCCTTCACCTATCTCTATCAGTATGGCGATCCGGCACTGGGCGTGTCGCGCACCTATGTGTCGACCAACATCGCCAAGGGCTCGCCCTGGAACAATGTCGCGGGCTATGCCTCGCCTGAGGTCGACAAGCTGTTCGCCGATGGCGCCGTCGCCTTCTCCGACAAGAAGCGCGAGGGCGTCTATACCGCGGTCCAGAAGAAGCTGGTCGACGACGTGCCGGTCGCCTGGCTGCTGGAACTGGGCTTCCCCACCATTTATCGCTGCAATGTCAAGAACCTGATCACCACCGGCATCGGCGTGAACGATGGCTTCAAGGATGCCTGGATCGAGTGATCCCGCACCCGTAACGCCCTCGCATCGATACCACCGGCCGGGCCTTGTCAAGGCCCGGCCGGTGACGCCACACCTCCCGCAAGGAGACCGCCGATGGCGCTGGCACGGTTCCTGATCGGCCGGCTGTTCAAGGCTGCCCTGGTCCTGCTCGCAGTCCTGGTCCTGAACTTCTTCCTGATCCATGCAGCCCCCGGCGATCCCGCCGCCGTGATGGCCGGCGAAGCCGGTGCCGCCGACCAGATCTTCCTCGATCAGCTCCGCGAGCGATTCGGCCTGAACCTGCCGCTGCACGAACAGTTGTGGATCTATATCTCGGGCGTGGTTCAGCTCGATTTTGGCTTTTCCTATCGTCAGCAGATGCCGGTGCTCGACCTGATCCTCGACCGGTTGCCCGCGACCCTGCTGCTCACCGGCACGGCCTTCGTGATCTCGCTGATCATGGGCGTGGCGGCCGGTGCCGTCGCCGCCATGCGCCGCGGCCGCTGGTCGGACACGGCCATCACCACCGCCGCCTTGATCTTCTATGCCACCCCGCTCTACTGGGTGGCGCTGATGGCGGTGCTGCTGTTCTCGGTGACACTCGGCTGGCTGCCCGGCTTCGGCATGGAAACCGTGGGCGGCAACTATACCGGCCTCGATCGCTGGCTGGACGTGGCGGAACACCTGGTTCTGCCGGCACTGACGCTCGGCCTGTTCTTCATGGCGGTCTATACCCGCATGACCCGCGCCTCAATGCTTGAGGTCTCGCGGCTGGACTTCGTCAAGACCGCGCGCGCCAAAGGACTGAAGCCGGGGGTGATCCAGCGCCGCCATGTGCTGCGCAACGCCATCCTGCCGATCGTGACCCTGGCCGGGCTCCAGGCCGGGCAGATGGTGGGCGGCGCCATCCTCACCGAAACCGTCTTCGCCTGGCCCGGTATCGGCCGGCTGATGTTCGAGGCCCTGTTGCAGCGCGACTACAACCTGCTGCTTGGCGTGTTCTTCATCTCGGCCGCCATGGTCATCCTGTTCAACCTGGTCACCGATCTGGTCTACCGGATCGCCGACCCGCGGATCGAGGCAGCGGGATGAACGGCTTCCTGAAACGTTTCGCCCAGAATCGCGGCGCCCTGATCGGGCTGGCGATCCTGTTCATTGTCATCCTGGTGGCGATCATCGCGCCGCTGATCTATCCGATGTCGCCCTGGAAGATGGTCCAGCGGCCGTTCCTGGCGCCGTTCGACGTGGCCGGACTGCCGCTCGGCACAGATACGCTCGGCCGCAACGTCGCCTCGGGCCTGGCCCACGGCGCGCGGATCTCGCTGCTGATCGGGCTGGTGTCCACCGTTGTGGCGCTGGCAATCGGGGTGCCGCTTGGCGCCGTTGCCGGCTATTACGGCGGCATCGTCGATGATGCGCTGATGCGCTTCACCGAATTCTTCCAGACCGTGCCAAGCTTCGCGCTCGCCGTGGTGCTGGTCGCGATCTTCGAGCCCAGCATCGGGTCGATCGTGGTCGCGATCGCCGTGGTCAGTTGGCCGCCGGTGGCGCGTCTGGTGCGCGGCGAGGTGCTGTCGCTCCGCACGCGGGAATATGTCGAGGCCGCCACCCTCGCTGGCCAGTCGAACACCACCATCATCCTGCGCCAGATCCTGCCCAACACATTGTCGCCGATCATCGTGCTGGCCTCGCTGATGGTGGCGACCGCGATCCTGCTGGAAAGCTCGCTGTCCTTCCTGGGGCTGGGCGATCCGAATGTGATGAGCTGGGGCTATATGATCGGCGCCGCCCGCACCGTGATCCGCCAGGCATGGTGGCTGAGCTTCTTCCCCGGTATCGCGATCCTGCTCACCGTGCTCGCCCTCAATCTGGTGGGCGAAGGGCTGAACGATGCCCTCAATCCGCGCCTCGCGCGCCAGGGACATTGAGGAGCGGGCCATTGACCAGTGACTTGAAGACCCAACCGGGCATGACCGGATCAGATCAGGTCCGTCCCGACGCGCTGCTGTCGATCAGCGGCCTGAAGCTGGCCCTGCCCACTGGCGCCGACCGGCCGTTCGCGGTCGACGATGTCAGCTATGACCTCGCCGCCGGCGAAATCCTGTGTATCGTCGGGGAAAGCGGCTCGGGCAAGTCCATGGCCGCCAATGCGGTCATGGGCCTGCTGCCGCATGGCGTGCGCCCGGCGGCTGGCCGGATCATGTTCGAGGGCCGTGATCTGCTGACCCTCGACGAGGCCGGCATGCGCGCCATCCGCGCCGCCCGTATCGCCATGATCTTCCAGGAGCCGATGAGCGCGCTCAATCCGCTGATGCGGGTGGGTGAGCAGATCGCCGAGGTGTTCGAGGGCCATAACCGGCTGAAACCGCGGGAACGGCGCGCGCGTGCGCTGGAGCTGCTGACCGAGGTCGGCATTCCCGAGCCCGCCCGCGCCATCGATGCCTATCCCTTCCAGCTCTCGGGCGGCCAGCGCCAGCGGGTGATGATCGCCATGGCGCTGGCGCTGGAACCGCGCCTGCTGATCGCCGACGAGCCCACCACCGCGCTCGACGTCACGACCCAGGCCCAGATCCTGAAACTGATCCGCGATCTTCAGATCCGCCACGGCATGGGCGTGATGTTCATCACCCATGATTTCGGCGTCGTGGCCGAAATCGCCGACCGGGTCTGCGTGATGCAGCATGGCAAGGTGGTCGAGATCGGCACCGCCGCCGATGTGCTGGGCAACCCGTCGCATCCCTACACCCGTGGCCTGATCGATGCCATCCCGGGCATGAACGTGCCCGACCGCGCCGGTCCGGCCATCACGCCCGATGCGGCCGAGCCGCTGCTGAAGGTGCGCGGCCTGACCAAGACCTATCACGGCAAGGGCGGCCTGCTGCGCAAGCCCCGCGTGGTCCATGCGGTCGACAACATCTCGTTCGATCTGGCGCGCGGCGAAACACTCGGCATCGTCGGGGAAAGCGGTTCGGGCAAGTCGACGCTCGGCCGCTGCATCGTCCGGCTGATCGACCCGGATCGCGGCTCGGCCGAAATCGACGGCATCGATCTGGCCAGCCTGAATGCCAAGGCGCTGCGCAAGGAACGCCGCCGGGTGCAGATGGTGTTCCAGGATCCGTTCGGCTCGCTGAACCCGCGCACTCGGGTCGGCCAGATCATCGCCGAGGGGCCGATCGCCGCCGGCGTGCCGGCCGCCGAGGCCCGCGCCCAGGCGCGCGAATTACTGGCCACCGTCGGCCTCGACGGCTCGTCGGCCGATCGCTTCCCGCATGAGTTCTCAGGCGGCCAGCGCCAGCGTGTCGGCATCGCCCGGGCCCTGGCGATGAACCCTGAGCTGATCATCGCCGACGAGGCGGTGTCGGCGCTCGACGTCTCGATCCAGGCCCAGGTGCTCGATCTGCTGGCGGGGCTGAAGGCGCGGCTGAACCTGTCGATGCTGTTCGTCACCCATGATCTCAGGGTGGCGGCCCAGATCTGCGACCGGCTGGCGGTGATGCAGCGCGGCCGGATCGTCGAGATGGGCACGGTGGCCGAGGTCTTCGGCAACCCGCAAAGCGCCTACACCCGCGAATTGCTGGCCGCCATCCCCGGTCGCGGCCCCGGCACGCCGCTGAAGCGTTTCGCGCAAGCGGGGGCCGTCCTGCCATGACCGCGCGCCGCTATCGCTGCGTCTGCCTCAGCACCATGCTCGATCTGAAGGCGATCTTCGGCGGAGGGTTCGCCCGCCACGCGCCGCAGGTCGATCTGCTTGAGCCCGAAGAGGCCCTGGCGGCACCAGAGACGGTGGATTTCGCGCTGGCCTGGAAACCGGCACCCGATGCCTTCCGTCCGTTTCCCAACCTCGCCTTCGTGTCGTCGATCGCGGCCGGGGTCGACAACATCCTGGCCTGCCCCAGCCTGCCGCCCGGGCTGCCGGTGTTGCGGGTGCGCGATGATGATCAGGCGCGGATGATGGCGGGCTTCGCCGCCTGGCACGTGCTCTGGCATCATCGCGGCATGGCCACCTATATCGCCCAGCAGCGGGTGGCGCTGTGGCGGCGGGTGATGGAAAAGCGCCCGGCCGGTGATGTCCGGGTGGCGGTTCTGGGCTTCGGTCATATGGGCCGGGTCACCGCCGGCGTGCTGGCCGGACTTGGCTATGACGTCCGGGCACTGGCCCGGCGCGCACCCGATCCGGCGCTGGTGCCCGATGGCGTCACCATCGTCTCAGGGCCGGATGGCACCGCCCGCATCGCCGCACGGGCGGATATGCTCATCAACCTGCTGCCGCTCACCGACGACACCCGTGGCATCCTGTCAGGGGCGCTGTTCGACCGCATGCCGATGGGGTCTGTGCTGATCCAGCTCGGCCGTGGCGAGCATCTGGTCGAGGATGATCTGACCGCGGCCCTCGACAGCGGCCGGATCGCCGCCGCCTCGCTCGATGTCTTCGCGGTCGAGCCGTTGCCGCCCGAACATCGATTCTGGCACGACCCGCGCATCCTGATCACCCCGCATGAGGCGAGCGAGCCCAACCGCGACGCCCTGGCTCGCCATATCGCCGCCGCCACCGACCGGCTGGAAGCCGGCGAGCTTATCCCGACCATGGTCGACCGGCAGGCCGGATACTGATCTGCAAGCCCCTCCTCGTCTCACCCGATGTCGCGTTCCAGCAACAGGCGTTTTCCCGATGAAAGTCGTGTTCGACCCCCGCCAGACCGCCCATGCGCCGGAGACCTATTTCCGGCGCGGCGGCTTCATCACCCATCCCGAACAGCCGCAGCGCGCCATTCTGCTGCGCGATGCCCTGGCGGCGGCCGGCCACGCGATCGTGCCCCCGGCCGATCACGGGCTGGGTCCGCTCTATGCCGTCCATGATCGCGGCTATGTCGATTTCTTCCGCACCGCCTGGACGCGCTGGGTGGAGGCGACCGGATCGACCGAGGCTGCTGTGCCCAATTACCACACCGGCCGGCGTGAGGGCCGGGTGCCGCAGGGGGTGGTCGGCCAGCTCGGCTATTACGCCACCGATACCGCCTGCCCGGTGATGGCCGGTACCTGGGAGGCGATCTACTGGTCGGCGCAGTCGGCCGTGGATGCGGCCGATCAGGTGCTGGCGGGTGCGCGCATGGTCTATGGCCTCAGCCGGCCGCCGGGCCATCATGCATCATGGGATGCCAGCAACGGCTTCTGCTTCTTCAACAACGCCGCCGCCGCCGCCCGGCATCTGCGCCGCAAATTCGCGCGCGTCGCGGTGCTCGACGTCGACACCCATGCCGGCAATGGCACCCAGGACATCTTCTATGGCGATCCGGATGTCTTCTATGCCTCGCTGCATGTCGATCCGGCCGATTACCCGCCCTATTATCTGGGCTATGGCGATGAAACCGGCCGCGATGCCGGCCTTGGCACCACGCTCAACCTGCTGCTGAACCCGGGCGATGGCGATGCCGAGATCGGGCTCGCGGTCGACCGCGCGCTGGCGGCGATCCGCGATTTCGGCGCCGAGGCGCTGGTGGTGTCGCTGGGCTTCGACATGGCCCATGACGATCCCCTGTCGGTGGTGCGCTGCACGGCCGATGGTTTCGCCGCCACGGCCGCGAAGATCACCCGCTTCGGCCTGCCGACGGTTCTGGTGCAGGAAGGCGGCTATCTGGGGCCCAGCCTGTCCGACAATGCCGTCATGTTCCTGAATGCCTGCGATGCAGCACTCGCGGCGGATGCGGCCGCCGGCTGACCGGCGTATCGTCAGGCAACGACCATCTCGCCCCTCACACACCCCTCACGCCCCGCCCCCGACATGAACGCGTGGCGATGCCGACCCATCGCCCATCAGGAGCCCGACCAATGGCCTACAGCCCGAACTCGCCGGAAGCCCGCGACATCGCCTATCACATGCACAGCTACACCGATGCCCGTCGCCATGAGGAGACCGGCTCGATCGTGCTGGAGCGCGGCGACGGCGTCCATGTCGTGGACATCCACGGCAACCGTTATATCGAGGCAATGGCCGGCCTGTGGAGCGTGGCGCTGGGCTTCAGCGAGCAGCGGCTGGCCGATGCTGCCGCCCGTCAGATGGCGAAGCTGCCCTTCGCGCACACCTTCAGCTACAAGTCCAACGGCCCGGTGATCGATCTGGCCGAAAAGCTGATCGGGCTGGCCCCGGTGCCGATGAGCAAGGTGTTCTTCACCAATTCCGGCTCGGAAGCCAACGACACGATCCTGAAGCTGCTGTGGTACCGGTCGAATGCCATGGGCCAGCCGCAGCGCAAGAAGATCATCAGCCGGCTGCGCGGCTATCACGGCGTCACCATCGCCTCGGCCAGCCTGACCGGCCTGGTCAACAACCATCGCTCGTTCGATCTGCCGATCGCGGGCGTGCTGCACACCGGCTCGCCCCACCACTGGAAGGATGCCGGCCCCGACGAGACGGAAGAGGCTTTCGCCACCCGCCGCGCCGAGGAACTGGAAGCCATGATCCTGGCGGAAGGCCCTGAGACGATCATGGCCTTCATCGGCGAGCCGGTGATGGGCGCCGGTGGCGTGGTGGTGCCGCCCGCGACCTATTGGGAAAAGATCCAGGCGGTTCTGGCCAAATACGACATCCTGCTGATCGCCGACGAGGTGATCTGCGGCTTCGGACGCACCGGCAACATGTTCGGCAGCCAGACCTATGGCATGCGCCCCGACATCATGACCATGTCGAAGCAGTTGTCCTCGTCCTACATGCCGATCTCGGCCTTCATGATCAACGAGAAGGTCTATGAGCCGATCGCCGATGAAAGCCACAAGATCGGCGTGCTCGGCCACGGCTTCACCGCCGCCGGCCACCCGGTCGCGGCGGCGGTGGCGCTGGAGAACCTGAAGATCATCGAGGAACGCGACCTGGTCGCCCATGCCCGCGAGGTCGGCGCCCATCTGCTGGGCCGGCTGAAGGCGCTGGAAAGCCACAGCCTGATCGGCGAGGTCCGCGGCGTCGGCCTGATCGCCGCGGTCGAGCTGGTCACCGACAAGGCCGCCAAGACCGCGCTTGAGACCCCCGGCGCGCTGGGCGGCATGGTCAACACCGGCATGCAGACGCGTGGCGTGATCACCCGCAACATGCTCGACGCCATCGCCTTCTGCCCGCCACTGATCGTCAGCGAAAAGGAGGTCGACCAGATCGTCGACACCCTGGAAGCAACGCTCGACGACACGGCGGCGAAGATCGGCTGACCGGGCGGCATTGGGTTTATGAACACGAACAAGGGCGGTTCCGGATGGAACCGCCCTTGTTCGTGTTTGCCAATTGGAGGCAGATGGCTCAGGCGCTCAGGGCTTTCCACAGGCGCCGCACTGTTTTCAAGGGCGCGGAGAGCTCTTGAGCGCCATCTCGAGTCCGACAGGCGAAAGTATCTGCGACCGCCGAGCCGGATGACCGGCGTCGCATGGCTGCCCATGCAAGAAGAGCGACCGCGCTGAAGGTCGCGCCCAAGACGGATACGCCCAGCCAGCCCGCTTGCGCGAAGACCATGGTGGAGCCAATTGCGCCAACGGCGCTGCCGATCGAGTAGAACACCATATAGCCACCGACAAGGCGACTGCGCGCCTGGGGGTGACGTTGGAAGATGATGCTCTGATTGGTGACGTGGATAGCCTGTATGGCGAGGTCGAGCATAACCACACCGATCAGGAGCGCCGGGATCGACCATGGCAGGAACGCGATCAGCCCCCATGATCCCAGCAACAGCGCAAGCGACACACCCGTGGTCGTGTCTCCCAGACCGCGATCCGCCAATCGCCCGGCACCTGTTGCGGCAATGGCCCCCGCCAGACCGACAAGCCCGAACAGACCGATCTGACTGTGGGAATAAGAGAAAGGCGGCGCGCTGAGCGGCAGGACAAGCGCCGTCCAGAAGCTGCTGAATGCGGCAAAGATCAGCAGGGCCAGAATGCCGCGCATCAGCAGTATCCGGTCACCCAGAAACAGCCTGGGAACCGAGCGCAGCGCGGCGCCGTAGCTGTCGGCGCTGTCCGGTGGGCATTTTCGTGGCAGAACACGCATCAGCAGAGCGACCATGACCGCCGTCAGAACGGCCGAGGCCAGATAGACCGCGCGCCAGCCGCCCAGATCGGCAAGCACGCCGGCAATGAAGCGCGCGCTCAGAATGCCGATCACAATGCCGCTCGTCACGAGGCCCACCGCCTTGCCCCGCTCGGCGGGCGTTGCCAGTGTCGCCGCGAAGGCGACCAGCACCTGCACCACGACCGCAAGCAGGCCCATCACGACCAGACTGGCGAACAGAACCGCGGCGGTTGTCGCGGTCGCGATCACGATCAAGACAATGACCGACAAGATGCCCTGGCCGACGATCAGGCGGCGGCGGTCGACCAGATCGCCAAGCGGCACGATGAAGATCAGCCCCAGCCCATAGCCAAGCTGCGTCAATGTCACGATCAGGCCGATCACGGCCGGCGGGGTTCCGACGTCTCGCGCCATCACATCAAGCAGTGGTTGAGCGTAATAGATGTTCGCGACGCTGAGAGCCCAACCGAAAATTATGTTGAGTGATTTCAGCGGCTTGTGATTCTCTGTGGTTTGCGAAGACGACGGAGGATCGT
>NZ_BMDZ01000063.1 GCF_014636235.1 Tistrella bauzanensis | reverse complement strand
CGTAACCCCGCACAAGCACCCTCAAACGACGCTGGCAGACGGGGAAAGGGGCCAGATAGATGGATTTTTCCGCAGCCTGTTAGCGCGCCCGGTTCTGCGGATGCGGGCCGCGACGCTCACTGGCCGTGCCCCGGCACTTCCGGTAGCGTCGCGGTTTCATGGTCTGTCTACAGAACGGGCGAGCCTGATGACCCTGCCGATACCGCGCCCGACCCGTGCGGCGCTGATGCCCTATATCCGTCGATTGTGGCCGGTCGCCGCGGTCGCGGGCGCCATCTATGTGTTCATCGGCCTGGCCGACGAGGTGATGGAAGGCGAGACCGAGGCCCTGGACCGGTGGTTGTTGTCATCCTTGCGCAACCCCGCCGATCCGGCCGACCCGATCGGGCCGCGCTGGCTGGAAACCGGCTTTGCCGATCTGACAGCCCTTGGCAGCACCACGGTGCTGGGGCTGATGACGCTGATCGTGATCGGCTATCTGCTGATGCGCCGCCAGCGCGCCGCCGCTCTGACCGTGGCGCTGTCGGTCATCGGTGGCATGGTGCTCAGCTTCGGGCTGAAACTGTTGTTCGAACGGCCGCGACCGGATCTGGTCGCCCATCTGGTCGATGTGCAGACGGCGAGCTTTCCATCCGCCCATGCCATGCTGTCGGCCACCACCTATCTGACCCTGGGCACGCTGCTCGCCGCCTTCGAGTCCCGGCGGCGGCTGAAGATCTATGTGCTGGGCGTGGCGATCGCGCTCACCATCGCCGTCGGCCTCAGCCGGATCTATCTGGGGGTTCATTGGCCGACCGATGTGGTTGCCGGCTGGTGTGCCGGCGCCGCATGGGCGGTCGCCTGCGGATATGCGGTATCCTTTGGACGTGGGCGCAAGCGCGCGCGGGGGGCGCTCAGAGAATGAAATCGCCATCGGTCAGGCTGAACACGCCTTCCAGGGCCACCGCGAAATCGGTCCGACGGTCACCATCGATGTCGGCGAGGGCCATGATGCCGATCGAATAGGTGGCGACCCGCACCTGTCCACCCACCCCGGTATAGCCACCGGTGCCCACGAAGCTGAAGGCATCATTGCCGGCGGTGTCCGGCCGGGCATCGATCAGTGACAGATCGATGCGGTCGCCCTCGGCGCCGCTGAAATCGATGATGCGGTCGCGTGCGGTCATGATGCTGTCGGTGACCGCCTCATAGACGAAACGGTCGGCGCCGGCACCGCCCGACAGACTGTCGGCGCCTCCACGGCCGCGAAGGGCGTCGTTGCCCCGGAAGCCGTTGAGCAGGTTCATATCGTCGGTGCCGCTGATCAGATCGGCGGCGTTGCCGCCATCGACGGCTTCGATGGCGATATAGCGGTCGCCCTCGGCATCGCCCAGCATGCCGACGCCGGTGGTGAGGTCGACGCGCAGGGCCTCGGTCGCGCCGGCATAGCTGACGGTGTCGATGCCGTCGCCGCCATCGAGCTTGTCGGCGCCACCACGGCCGTGCAGCAGGTCATCGCCGCCGAAGCCCGCCAGCGTGTTGTCCCCGGCATTGCCGGTCAGCAGGTCATCGTGGTGGCTGCCGTTGATCGCCTCGATCGCGATGAAGCGGTCGCTGGCCGCATCGCCGGCGGTGCCGCCGAGGATCAGATCGGCGATCACGCCGCCTGCGGCATCGGTGTAGCTGACGGTGTCGAACCCGTCGCCGCCATCCAGGATATCGGCGCCGCCGCGCCCGCGCAGCACGTCATCGCCACCAAAGCCCGCCAGGGTGTTGCCAACGGCGTCGCCTTCGATCAGATCGTTGAAATGGCTGCCATTCACCGCCTCGATGCTGATGAAATAGTCGCCGGCGGCATCGCCCTGGGTGCCCATGCGCATCAGGTCCAGGCGCACGGCCGCCTTGGCGTCGGTATAGCTGATGGTGTCGAAGCCGTCGCCGCCATCCAGGATGTCGGCGCCGCCACGGCCGCGCAGCACGTCGTCGCCGCCGAGTCCTGTTAGAAGGTTGGTTGTGGCACTGCCGTTCAGGACATCATTGAAGTCAGTGGCAAGCACGCCCTCAATGCCGGTCAGGGCATCGCCTTCCGCGTCACCACCCGAGATGATCCCGGATGCCAGATCGATCCTGACCGCCGCCGTCGACGCGGCATGGCTGACCAGATCGAAACCGTCACCGCCATCGATGATGTCGGCACCGTCGCCTCCGGCCAGCAGGTCGCTGCCGCTGCCGCCGTCAAGGATGTCGGCGCCGTCACCGCCCAGGATCATGTCGGACCAGACCGAGCCGGTGAGCGCATCGTCGCCGGTGCCACCCAGGATCGCGCCGAACTCCATGGCCGCGGCGCCCGAGACGTTCATCGGCGAGGCCTGGCCATCGGCGGTCACGTCCACCCGCAAGCTGCCGACAGCGGACTGCACGACATACTGCACCACGCCCGACAGCATCCGGTCGGCGATCGCGCCGCGCAGGGCCTCTGCGGTCCAGCCATCGGGCAGCGTCCCATCCGGCAGGGGCAGGGCGGCGATCCCGGTTGCAAGTGTCGCCTGCGCGTCGTGCTGGGCGTCGCTGATCGCGGCGATGACAGCCTGGATCAACGCGCCGGCAGAGGTGATGCCCGGGTCGATCCCATCCCGCAAGATGCCCAGAACCGTCGCCGGCAGGCTGATCGCCGTGTCGTTGAGCGCGTCGCGAAGGACGGCATGGCCATCGAGCAGACCACGGTATGCCGCCACGTCATCGGCGGTATAGGACAGATCGTTCAGAAACCGCTCGACGGCGGTGCCGCCGATCTCGCGCAGGCTGTAGGCGAGCCCGCCCAGAAGCGCGTCGATCTCCGGACCGGTGGGGCCTTCGGCCGAGATTGCAACCGTCGTGGTCAGGCCGCGCGGGTCGCCATCGAGCGGCTGGACAACCGACCAGCCGGTGGCCGGATCGAGCGACAGAAGCGCCTGTGCCGGCGGGATGACCGGGGGCACGCCGGCATCGTGCAGCCAGTCGCCCCACATGGTGTCGCGGGCGCCATCGATGTCGCCGGTCGTGACGAGATAGCGGGCGTTGGCCTCGTAACCCGCGACCGGGGCTGCGTCGACGACCAGGTAATAGCTGTCCAACCAGGTCGTCGTGCCGCCGTCGTCGGTGCCGATGGTCAGGGCCGATGCATCGAGGCTCAGATAGTCGAGGGTCGATCCCGGTGCGGGGTCATGCCCGGTATCCAGCGTCACATCCGGTGTGACGCGCCACCCGACAGATCGACCGCCTCGGTCTGCGACAGGACCGGGATATCCAGGCTGTCGAGGCTCTGCCAGAACCCGGTGGCGTCGGCTTCCGGGTCAGCAAGCGTCTGGGCAGGAAGAAGAAGAGGCACGATGTCGATCCGGTCTCTGCGCTGAGGGAGACGAACATCCGGTGAATTCTGTCTTCACTGGTGATACGGAATCAGGCTCGGCGCATCATGCTCAGGCAGGTCTTAAAGGAATATAAATGGCGGGACGCGGATCTGTGGCAATAAATAACGTGTATTTTTTGTTCACTTTCCCGATTACAGACCGAACAGAGCAGCCGGTCCTTTGTGTACGGCCCGCGATCAGAGAATGAAAGCCGCGGCGGTCAGGCTGAAGACACCTTCAAATGCGACGGCGAAGTCGGACCGTGTATCGCCGTCGATATCGGCGAAGGCCATGATGCCGAGCGAACAGTAAAAGTGTATGAGAATGTACTTCTTGCACTATCCGCTCCGGCGATCGGATGCCACCACTTGCAACACCGTGCCGTCCATCGCCACCACGGTGACCGGCGTGCCTGTAGCGAGGTCGGGGCCCGTGGCCGACCAACTGCCATCGCCCAGACGGACCCGGCCACGGCCGGACCGGATCGCCTCTTCCACCACCCCGCTGCGGCCGATGACGAAGCGTCGGCGGTCGCCCAGTTCCTCGTCCGGTTGCCTGGCCCCCACAGCGTCGGTATTTTGCTGCGGGTGGGATCGATGCCACGACAGCCATCCGGCCGCGACCGACACCACGGCGGCGGCGGCGAAAACCAGCATCTGCACCGATAGTCCGGCTGTGTCGGGCAACACCGTCGCCGACACACCCGCCGTGACCAGCGCCGCAAGGCCGAACCACAGCAGAAACACGCCGGGCATCAGCAACTCGCCGGCGGCAAGAACCGCGCCGATGATCAGCCAGATCCAGGGCGACAGCGGCGCCAGACCGAACATCAGGACGGCTCGCCGGTCCAGGGCGTGCGGGGGGATGCCGTCGGCCGGGGGGCGGCAGCCGGCGGTGCCTTGGCCGGCGGCGCGGCCGGTGCCGGGCCGCCTGTCGGCTGCATGGCATCGCGTGCCAGTTCGGCGATGCCGCCCAGCGCGCCGATCACGGCACCGGCTTCCACCGGCATCATCAGCACCTTGTGATTGGGAGCGGATGCCATGGCCTTCAGCGCCTCGATATAGGCGGTGCCCAGGAAATAGCTGATGGCGCGGGCGTCGCCGGCCTGGATCGCTTCCGACACCACGCGCGTTGCCATCGCCTCGGCCTCGGCCGACCGTTCGCGCGCTTCCGCCTCGCGGAAGGCTGCCTCCCGCTGGCCTTCGGCTTCCAGGATCGATGCCTGCTTGCGGCCCTCGGCTTCAAGAATCGCAGCCTGCCTGCGACCCTCGGCTTCCAGGATGGAGGCGCGCTTGTCACGCTCGGCCTTCATCTGCCGGGCCATGCTGTCGACCAGGTCGCGCGGCGGCGCGATTTCCATGATCTCGATCCGGGTGACCTTCACCCCCCAGGGCTGGGTGGCTTCATCGATCACCCGCATCAGGCGGCCATTGATGGTGTCGCGTTGCGACAGCAATTCGTCCAGATCCATGGCGCCCATGACGGTGCGGATATTGGTCATGGTCAGGTTGGTGATCGCGGTTGTCAGGTTGGTGACCTGATAGGCGGCGTCGGGCGCGTTCATCACCTGATAGAAGATCACGCCATCCACGGTCACCATCGCGTTGTCGCGGGTGATCACCTCCTGCGATGGCACTTCCAGCACCGTTTCCATCATGGTCAGCTTGCGGCCGATCCGGTCGATGAACGGCACGATCAGGTTCAGGCCCGGATGCAGCGTCCGGGAATAGCGGCCGAAGCGTTCGATCGTCCACTGAAAGCCCTGCGGCACGATCTTGACGCCGAACCAGATCGTCAGGATCACGAGCACGATGATCGCGATCGACAGACCACCGGTGATATCCATCAGCCACTCCCGCAGCAACTCCACGAAGGCGGCGATCATACCACGCCCATGGCGGCGGGTCTCATCTCCTCCGGCGGCCTGTCATCGATCGTGCGGGCGCGTGGCGTCCGGCCGTGACTGTCAACTGGTGGCGAACAGCCGGCTGTCGTCGTTGAAGGCCTTGAATTCCAGGGCATTGCCAGAGGGATCGAGGATGAACAGCGTCGCCTGCTCGCCGGGCTGACCTTCGAAACGGATGCGCGGGCGGATCACCCAGCGGGTGCCGTCATGAGCTTCGAGCCGGGCCGCCAGGGTGCGCCACTGATCCATGGTCAGCACCACGCCGAAATGCGGCACCGGCACGTCGTCGCCGTCGACCGGGTTGCGGGCGGCGATGGCGCGATCGAGATGTGGGTCCAGATGGGCCACGACCTGATGGCCGAACATCTCGAAATCGATCCAGTGGGCATCCTCGCGGCCGGTGCCGCAGCCGAGCACGCTGGTATAGAAGCGGCGGGTCTCTTCCAGATCCAGCACCGGAAAGGCGAGGTGGAAGGGGCGGAGCGGTGTGGTGGCGGGTGTGGCGGTCATTCCGGCTTGTGTTCCCATCATCTTGTGGTCGCGCGTTTGTCGCGGCGCGTGGCCATGATAGTGTCATGCGTTGACGGAATGAAACCGGCCTTGGAGGCATCTGCTGATGCGTATAGCGCATGACTGAGGGGCAGGATGAAGGCTGAAGCGGCGGCACAGTTGCTCGCGGCCGAACTGGCGGTGATCGAGGCCGCCTGCCGGCATCTGAACCTGACGGCGGCCGGCCGCGAACTGGGCTTGGGGCAGAGCGCCATGAGCCGGCGGATCGCTGCGGTCGAGGCGGCGCTGGGCGTGCCGATCTTCGTGCGCGACGGCCGCCGGCTGCGGTTGAGTCCGCAGGGTGCTGCCCTGCTGCCGGCAGTCCGCGCCGCCGCCGGCGGCCTGCAGGATGCCGTGGCCGAGGTGACCGGTGCGGCCGATACCGCGCAGGCGGCCGGGCTGCTGCGGATCGGCACGCTGCCCACCTTCGCGGCCCTGTGGCTGGCGCCCCGGATCGGCCGGTTCATGGCGCGCCACCCGGCGATCGCGGTGGAGGTGTCGACCATCGGCGCCGATTTCGCCGATGGTCGTAAGGACGCCGTGACCTGGGATGGCGAGGCGGTGGATGCCGTGCTCAGCTGGGGGCGGGGCGGCTGGCTTGGCTATCGGTCGCGGCGGCTGTTCGACGAACGGGTGATCGCGGTCGCGGCGCCGGGGCTGGCACTGCCGGCCGATCCGGCGCGGCTGGGGCAGGCGGGGCCGCCGTTGATCCGCCACACCACCCGCGCCGATCTGTGGCCGGCCTGGGCGCGGGCGGCGGGGCTGGAGCCGCGCCACGTCACCGGCCCCGTGGCCGGCAGGCCGGCCGATCCGCGGTTCGAGCACTTCTTCATGATCCTGGCGGCGGCGCTGGCAGGGGTGGGGGTGGCCCTGCTGCCGCTGGCCTTCGCGCGCGCGGATCTGAACGACGGCCGGCTGGTGCGGGTGCTGGCCGACCGGCCACCCTTGGTGACCGGCGCCGGATACTGGCTGATCACGACCCAGGCGGTGCGCCGCCAGCCGCGGCTGCGCGCATTCGAGGACTGGCTGATCGACGAAGCCGGCATCGATGCTTCAACCCAGACGTCATAAGGGTGACATCAGGCCGACAGCCGTGAAATAATCCGGCCCGTTCAGGCAGACCAACCAGATCAATGCGGCGACGGGGACGAGGGATGACGGGACATACGCCTGCTCCGATTGAAACCTGCGATGTGATCATGAAGGGCGGGATCACCTCGGGTGTGGTCTATCCCAAGGCGATCCTGCGGCTGGCGGCGCGTTACCGGTTCCGCAATGTCGGCGGCACATCTGCCGGTGCCATCGCCGCCACCATTACGGCGGCCGCCGAATATGGCCGCAATGCCGGCGGTTTCGACAGGCTGGCGGCGATTCCCGACACGCTTCAGGCCCATCTGCTCGACCTGTTCCAGCCCGATCCCCGGGCACAGGGCCTCTATGACCTGATCATGGCAGCGGCGATCCGGCGCTGGCCGCTGACCGCGCTTGGTCTGCTGCTGCGCGCGGGGCTGCCGTGGAATCTGGCCGGGCTGATGATCGGTCTGGGCGGGGCCGCCCTGGCTGGCGGCATCGGCGGCTGGATCGTCGGCATCGTCGCGGCGCTGCTGCTGGTCGTGTTGATCAGCGCGGGCACGGCGCTCTGGCGACTCTATGCCATTCTGCCGGCGCTGGATTACGGCCTGTGCGCCGGATCGGCGCCGGATGGGGCGACACCGGCGTTCCCGCCGCTCAGCGACTGGCTGGCCGACACGCTGGATGCGGCGGCGGGGCTGGAACCGGCGCTGGGGCGGCCGCTGATCTTTCAGGATCTGTGGACCGGGGGGCCGGGCGGCATTGCCGGCACGCCGGATAATCCATCGATCCGCCTGCGCACCGTCACCACCAATCTCACCATGAGCCGGCCGCATACCCTGCCGGATCTGGGCGACCGCAATTTCTATTTCGATCCGGCGGAGATGCGCCGGGTGTTTCCGGCGCGGGTGGTGGACTGGATGGTGACAGCGGGCACCCGGGCGCTGGAGGCGGCGCGGGCGCGCGATGGCGACCGGTTCATCTGGCCCGAATTCGACGGCCGCAAACTGTGTGCCTTTCCCGAACCCGGCGACCTGCCGGTGGTTGTCGCTGCCCGGATGAGCCTGAGCTTTCCGTTCCTGATCGCCGCCGTGCCGCTCTATCGCATCGACTGGCCGACGAGACAGGCCGATGGCAAAGCGGTGATGCGCCGCATCCTGTTCAGTGATGGCGGCATTTCCAGCAACTTCCCGATCCATTTCTTCGACGCGCTGCTGCCGACCCGTCCGACCTTCGGCATCAGCCTGGATCAATATTCCGCCGACCGCCCCGACCGCCGGGTGCATCTGCCGATGAAGGCCATTCAGGGCCAGTGGATCGGCCTGCGCGGCATCAGTGGTATCGGCGGCTTCGTCATGTCGTTGTTCAATGCCGCCAGCGAATGGCAGGATGAATTGCGCACCGTGCTGCCGGGTTATCGCGAGCGGGTGGCGCATATCTATCTGAAGCCCGATGAAGGTGGGCTGAACCTGGCCATGCCACCGGAAACCATCCGCACCCTGACTGGGCTGGGCGACCGCGCCGGCCTGCTGATGACCGCATCCGCCCCGGCGGACGGCCCGGACACGGCCAATTTCGATTTCGACGATCACCGCTGGCGCCGCTTTCTCAGCCTGTATGCGGCGTTCGAGGCGGCATTGGAAGCGGCCGGCCCCACCTGGGGCGACGCCGGTGATCCCGACAGCTATGCCGGCTTCATCGCCCGGGTGATGGACGACCCCAAATCCTATGCCCGGTCCAATCCGGCCGACCGCGCGGAGGTGTTCCGGCGCATGAACCTGCTGATGACCATGGCGCAGACCGAATGGCAGGGCCGGCTGCGCGACAATCCGGGGCTGGTGCCCAAGCCGCCGACAAAGCTGCGGATCACGCCGGAATACTGAACGGGCGTCGGGCTGGAATGCCGATCGCTGTCCGAGGGGCTGCCTCAGGCTGCCTGCCCCGCCACCCAGCCCGACGACCACGCCCATTGGAAGTTATAGCCGCCGAGCCAGCCGGTGACGTCGACCACCTCGCCGATGAAATACAGCCCCGGCACCGCGCGCGCGGCCATGGTCTTCTGGTCCAGCGCCCGGGTGTCGACGCCGCCCAGCGTGACCTCGGCGGTGCGATAGCCCTCGGTGCCCACCGGCACCACCCGCCAGGCGTTGACCGCGTTGGCGATGCTGCGCAGCCGGGTATCGGGCAGATCGGCCAGGTTGAAGCGCCGGGTGTGCTCGTCCTCGGCGATGCTCTGGGCCAGCCGGCGGGGCAGATGGTGGCCGAGCCAGGTCTGGACCGACTGGCGGGCATGGCTGGTGCGGGCCTCGCGCAGTGCCGCATAGACGTCCAGGCCCGGCAGCATGGCGATCTCGACCGTCTCGCCCTCGCGCCAGTAGGACGACGCCTGAAGGATCGCCGGGCCGCTGAGCCCGCGATGGGTGAACAGCATCGCCTCGTCGAAGCGGACGCCGCCGGTCGTGACTGCGGCATCGACCGCCACGCCAGCCAGCGGCTTCAGCCGCTCAAGAAGCTCGGCGTCGAAGATGAGCGGCACCAGCGCCGGGCGGGTTTCGGTCACCGGCAGGCCGAACTGGCGGGCGAGGTCATAGCCAAAGCCGGTGGCGCCGATCTTGGGGATCGACCGGCCACCGCAGGCCACCACCAGCGATGCGCATTCAGCCATGCCCGATGTCAAGGCCAGCCGGAAGCCATCGCCCGACCGCTCCACCCGCTCGACGCGGGTGCTCAGCGCCAGCGCCACGTGATGGGCCTGCATCTCGTCGAGCAGCATGTGGATGATCTGGGTGGCCGATCCGTCGCAGAACAATTGGCCCAGGGTCTTTTCGTGGAAGGCGATGCCGTGGCGGCGGACCATGTCGATGACATCATGCTGGGTATAGCGGCTGAGCGCGGAGCGGCAGAAATGGCGGTTGGCCGAGATGAAATTGGCCGGGCCAGCATTGAGATTGGTGAAATTGCACCGTCCGCCGCCGGAAATCCGGATCTTCTCACCCGGCGTCGGGGCATGGTCGACCACCAGCACCCGGCGGCCGCGCCGTCCGGCCTCGATCGCGCACATCATGCCGGCAGCACCGGCGCCGATCACCACCACATCCCAGGCTGCTGCCGCCGTCATACCTGAAACTCCTGCCGTCATGATCGAGGTGCCAGCCTTTAGCATGGCGCGCGCGGCGGCGCAAAGACGCATGGCGCGGGCGGTCGGTGCTCAGGGCTTCAGGCCGATCTCGCGCAGGCGCCGGTCCAGAAACGCGCCCGCGGTCAGCCCCGGCGCCAGCACCACCTCGGGGCGCGGGTGCAGGAACATCGGCATCGACTGGCGCGCGACATCCTGGCCGGCCGTCGGGTTCACCACCCGGTGCGGGGTTGCCGGAAGGTAGCCGCCGGTCGCCACCGCCAGCATGTCGCCGCCATTGACCACGATCATGCCGGGGTCGCAGGGCACTGCATGCCATCGGCCAGCGCGGTCGCGGGCTTCCAGCCCCGGCGCCGTGCCGGCCACCAGCAGGGTGATCAGGTTGATGTCCTCATGCGCGGCGGCCCGCACCGCGCCGGGTTCGATATCGGCGGGCAGGGCCGGGTAATGCAGCACCCGGAACAGCGACTGCATCGACCCGGCCAGCATCGCCGGCATGGTTTCGGTCAGCCGGTCGCGGATGGCCGGCGGCAGGTGGTCCTGAAGCCAGCCCAGCAGCAGCGCGCCCAGTGTCAGCAGATCCTGATACAGCGCCATGGTGTCGACCGCCAACGCCGGCGGCAGCCGGGTGCCGGGATAGACATGGAAGAAGGCCTTCAGATCCTTGACCGCGCTGTCGCGGGCATTCTCGGACCGGAACGGGAAATAGCCATCCTGGGTGACCGGATCGAACAGGTAATCGTCGATGTCGGGGCTTGCGAAGAGCGCACCCCAGCCGTGATACAGCCGCGCGATCAGATCGGGATCGATCGGATGATGGCGCAGCACCGCGAAACCGGTGTCGTGCAGCGACCGGGTGAACGCCGTCGGCGCGTCGGGCGCGCGGACATCGACGGCGGCGATATCGAAGCGGCTGGCGGCAGGCATGACGGTCACTCCGGCGTCTGTTCACCCAGATCGTTGCGGGTTCATCTGATGGATAGCCCCTGGCCGCAGACCTGCCAAGGGCCGTGCCGGCTGCTGTGACAGCCGGCCGGCGGTTGCGCCTATGGCGTGGCAAATCGGTCCCAGGCCGGGCGGTCGGTGAAACGCGCGACAAGGTGATCGATCAGCAGCCGCGATTTCATCGCCAGATGCCGGCTGGGCGCATAGAGCGCGAAGATGTCCAGCGTCGTCGGCTGATGGTCGGGCAGCACCAGCACCAGCCGGCCGGCGGCGATATCCGGGCCGGTGATGAAGGTGGGCAGGTTGGTGATGCCATTGCCGGCCACGGCCGCGGCGCTCAGAATCTCGCCATTGTTGGAACACATCGCCGCGTCCACCGGCACCCGGCGGATATCACCCCCGGTCACCAGCTCCCATTTCTGCAGGCTGGTGCTGTGGCCATAGACCAGGCAGCGATGCGCCGTCAGATCACCGGGCGATCGGGGCACGCCATGGGCCGCCAGATAAGCGGGGCTCGCGACCAGCGCCCGGCGGCAGGGGCACAGCCTGCGGGCGATCATGCTGCTGTCCTCCATCACGCCGATGCGGATGGTGACGTCGATGCCGTCTTCCAGCGGATTGACGAACCGGTCGCTCAAGGTCATCTCGACCGTCAGATCGGGATAGCTGACGGCGAAGCCGGCGATCGCTTCGGCCAGATGCAGGGTGCCGAACGACATCGGCGCATTCACCCTCAGCACCCCGCGCGGCAGATCATGCAGGGCGGTGACCTGCAATTCGGTTTCGTCGATCGCCGCCAGAATCTCGATGCAGCGCTCGTAATAGGCGCGGCCGGCATGGGTGGGGCTGACATGGCGAGTGGTGCGGTCCAGAAGCCGGGCGCCCAGCACCCGCTCCAGCTCCATCACCGCCTTGCTCACCGCCGACCGGGTGATCCCCAGCGCGCGTCCGGCTTCGGCGAAACTGCCCAGCGCCACGACCTTCGAGAACGCCTGCATGGCATCCAGCTTGTCCATCCAGCCCCCTCGGCTTCGCGGTGATTGTCGCCAGAATGGCTACGGTCTGCATCAATCTGGGTAGATTGTGGATATATGATTGTCAAGGTAGGATCTTCTCAACGCAACAGGGCACCCCGGCTTAAAACAAGGAACTCCGATCATGCAGATGACCATTCGTCGTGCCGAAGATCGCGGCAACGTCAATTTCGGCTGGCTGAACAGCAATCACAGCTTCTCGTTCGGTCATTACTTCGACCCCGCGCATATGGGTTTCGGCCCGCTGCGGGTGATCAATGACGACCGGGTGGCGCCGGCGGGTGGATTTCCCACCCATCCGCATCGCGATATGGAGATCATCTCCTATGTTCTGGAGGGCGGGCTTGAGCATCGCGACAGCCTGGGCACCGGCTCGGTGATCCGCCCCGGCGACGTGCAGCGGATGAGCGCCGGCACCGGCATCCGCCACAGCGAGTTCAATGCCTCACGCACCGAGCCGGTGCATTTCCTTCAGATCTGGATCATCCCCGAGGCCGAGGGCATGGCGCCCGGTTACGAGCAGAAGAGCTTCACCGCCGCCGAGAAGACCGGCGGGTTGCGGCTGGTCGGCTCCCGCGATGGCCGCGACGGCTCGGTCGTCATCCATCAGGACGTCGATTTCTATGCCACCCTGCTGCCGGAAGGCGCCAGCGTCGCCCACGATCTGAAGCCGGGCCGCGCCGCCTGGGTGCAGGTGGCGGCGGGGCAGGCGACCCTGAACGGCGAGACGGTGGGCGAGGGGGACGGCATCGCCGTCACCGGCGGCCGGATCGAGCTTGCCGGCATCGACGCCGCCGAAGTGCTGATCTTCGACATGCCGGCCGACGGCGTCGCGAACTGACGACACGGGGATGGCGCGGTCGCATTGGTGCCGGGCCGCGCCATCATCTGGACCAGACCCATCGGAATTCGGCGAAAACAGGTCATAACTGCAAAGGATGCAGGGGCATGACCGGCGCGGATCGTGGTACTGTCCGTGCCCATAATGTCCCGGCGGTGATGCCGGACCCCAAGAAGCCCACCGCCTGCAGACCGAGGATGACCATGCCCGCCTATCGTTCCCGCACCACCACCCATGGCCGCAACATGGCCGGCGCTCGCGGCCTGTGGCGTGCCACAGGCATGACGGACGCGGATTTCGGCAAGCCGATCATCGCCGTGGTGAATTCCTTCACCCAGTTCGTGCCCGGCCATGTGCATCTGAAGGATCTGGGCCAGCTTGTGGCGCGCGAGATTGAAAGCGCCGGCGGTGTCGCCAAGGAATTCAACACCATCGCGGTCGATGACGGCATCGCCATGGGGCATGACGGCATGCTGTATTCGCTGCCCTCGCGTGAGTTGATCGCCGACAGCGTCGAATACATGGTCAATGCCCATTGCGCCGATGCGATGGTGTGCATTTCCAATTGCGACAAGATCACCCCTGGCATGCTGATGGCGGCGCTGCGCCTGAACATTCCGGTGGTCTTCGTCTCGGGCGGGCCGATGGAGGCCGGCAAGGTGGTGGTGGACGGCAAGTCCAAGTCGCTGGACCTGATCGACGCCATGGTCGCCGCCGCCGACAGCAGCGTCTCGGACGAGCAGGTGACGGCGATCGAGCGCTCGGCCTGCCCGACCTGCGGATCATGCTCGGGCATGTTCACCGCCAATTCGATGAACTGCCTCACCGAAGCGCTGGGCCTGTCGCTGCCGGGCAATGGCTCGACGCTGGCCACCCATGCCGACCGCAAGCGGCTGTTCGTGGAAGCCGGCCATCTGATCGTCGATCTGGCGCGGCGCTATTACGAACAGGATGATGTGAGCGCCCTGCCGCGCAGCATCGCCAGCGTCGCGGCGTTCAAGAACGCTATGACCCTCGACATCGCCATGGGCGGGTCGACCAACACGGTTCTGCATCTGCTGGCGGCGGCGCAGGAAGGCGAGGTCGATTTCACCATGGCCGATATCGACCAGTTGTCGCGCCGCGTGCCGGTGCTGTGCAAGGTGGCGCCGGCGGTCAGCCATGTGCATATGGAAGACGTTCATCATGCCGGCGGCATCATGGGCATTCTGGGCGAGCTGGACCGCGCCGGGTTGATCGACACCAGCGTGCCGATGGTGCATGCCGAAACCATGGGCCATGCGCTGGACCATTGGGACGTGAAGCGCAGCACCGCGAAATCGGTGCATGATTTCTTCCGCGCCGCCCCTGGCGGCGTGCCGACCCAGGTGGCCTTCAGCCAGGATCGCCGTTTCGATGCGGTCGATACCGACCGCGAAACCGGTGTGATCCGCGATGCCGCCCACGCCTATTCCAAGGATGGCGGGCTGGCGGTGCTCTATGGCAACATCGCGGTCGATGGCTGCATCGTGAAGACGGCGGGCGTGGATGCCTCGATCCTGACCTTCTCAGGACCGGCGCGGATCTTCGAGAGCCAGGACGCCGCGGTCTCCGGCATCCTGGGTGGGGCGATCACCGCCGGCGATGTGGTGCTGATCCGCTATGAGGGCCCGCGCGGCGGCCCCGGCATGCAGGAAATGCTGTATCCGACCAGCTACCTCAAGTCGATGGGGCTGGGCAAGGCCTGCGCGCTGGTCACTGACGGCCGGTTCTCGGGCGGGTCATCGGGCCTGTCGATCGGCCATGTGTCGCCCGAAGCGGCCGAAGGCGGCACCATCGGTCTGGTCGAGGATGGCGACATCATCGAGATCGACATCCCCAACCGCCGCATCCATCTGGCGGTCGCCGACGACGTGCTGGCCGCCCGCCGCACCGCCCAGGACGCCCGCGGCTGGCAGCCGGCGGAACCCCGCACGCGCAAGGTCTCGAAGGCGCTGAAGGCCTATGCGATGCTGGCC
This sequence comes from Tistrella bauzanensis, assembly GCF_014636235.1. Taxonomy (NCBI): domain Bacteria; kingdom Pseudomonadati; phylum Pseudomonadota; class Alphaproteobacteria; order Geminicoccales; family Geminicoccaceae; genus Tistrella; species Tistrella bauzanensis. The sequence goes on along the minus strand of NZ_BMDZ01000063.1, from coordinate 17,028 downwards.
ACCAGTGCCGCCAAGGGCGCGGTGCGCCAGATCCCCGGCGACTGACGACACCGGCGCCGCCAGCCACCACGACACGTCACGCCCGCGCCAACCGGCGCGGGCGCTCTTCCAAGAGCCATCGTGATGTCATGCCGGACGATGTAGGGCGACAGGAACACGCGGGCGATGTCGTGCCGGCCGAAGAGGTCGACGCGGAGGCCGCTGCGTGGACGGTGCGGATGCGTCGTCGGCGGATCATGATGATCCGGCCGGCGCGGGCGGGACCGGGCCGATGCCTCTCTTTGATATGGAACCGCATCACCATGTGACGGCAAACGCCGCCGGGTTTACGAGGCGGTCATCGCATTAATCTGCCGGGCATATAGAGCTTGCCAAGATTCAGGGCTCTCCGAGAGGGAGGGGCGTTGACGCCACATCGCCACCATGAACGCACGGACGATGAATGGTCGATCCCTTCGCCGCTGCCGCCGAACAAGCCGCGTGGGATTCTCGCGTCGATGGTCGGCAGGTGTTGAACGGTCGTCCCTGGCGGTTTCGAGCAGGATGGAGAAACTGCGGCGCGGTGCGGTACACTTAGTAGACGGCCCCGATATGCCTCTTTTTTTCTTGGTATGGCCAATCATTCTTTGCTGCCTCGCGGCTCAAAAATGGGCCGGCTCTTGACGGTGTCTCAAATGAGATACATGATCGGGGCTGTCCGACACTCGGAGAAATACGATGGCCACTCAAACATCCATGCTGCACATTCGTATAGACGACAAGCTGAAGGCAGATGCGACCGAAAAGCTCGCCAATGTTGGTCTATCTGTCTCAGATGCCGTGCGGATTTTCCTGACGCGCGTCACCAAAGAAGGTGGGTTGCCTGCGGGACTGGCGACTGACCCGGAAGCCCATGACAAATGGTTCCGCGCCAAGGTGCATGAGGCTTTGGCGGACAGCCAGCCGGGTGTGCCACATCAGCAGGTCATGGACGAGGCGCAAGCCGTTATCGACAGGAAGCGCCGTGCCCGAGCTTGAGTGGTCGCAACCGGCCCGAGCCGATCTGTTGGCAATCGTCGACTACATCTCAGACGACAATCCTGACGCCGCTCAATGGCTGAAAGATGATATCGAGGCCAAGGCCGCGAGACTAACAGAGCATCCAAGGCTCTACCGGGTTGGTCGGATCGAGGGCACGCGGGAAATGATCGTCCGGGCAAACTACATAGTTGTTTATACGGAAGACCCTTCGACCGTACGCATCCTGCGCGTGCTGCATGCAGCGCGGCAATGGCCGCCAGTTCAGGAGTAAACCCAAACAATCTCTGGATATATAGATCATTCTGTGAGTCCAGTGGCCTTTGACCACGAGGAACACGATGTCCCAGTTTCCGGTTGTCGGACGAACAGTGGGCTCAGCTTGAACCGCATCTGCCCAAAGACGACCCTGGTGCCTGACGAGTGGATGACCGGCGGGTGATTTCGGGGATCATCCACGTGTTGCGGACCGGGTGTCGCGATCCGCTCCGACAAGCTTGGGGCATGTTGTCTCGCGGCGGTGGCTCTTGCGGCCGTCATCGCGTTCCGGGTGTGATTGGGTCGGGAGCCCGGCAATGATCATGTACTTCAGGTCACGAACCGACCAGCCGGATCACCGCGTCGCTGAGCGGGTTGCCGGGCTCGCCGATGCGGCGGGCGATGTCGAAATGGTTGCAGGCGTCCATCGGGATATGGGTTGCCGGGTGGCCGAAGCTTTGCCAGGCGGCGCGGTAGTCATCGGTCTGGCGTTTGAATTCGGCGGTTTCCGAGCCGCCATAGCTGGTGATCAGCGGGCAGGCCTCGGCTGAACGTGACGGGATCGCGTGCAGCGGGCTGAGGGCGTGGGCGCGGGCGGCATCCAGGCCCAGCCAGTCGTTCACCCGGCACAGCCGCACCGGTTGCAGATCATAGAGGCCGCTCAGCGCGACGGCGCCACGGATCACGTCCTCGGGCAATCCGGCTTGCGCGCGCCAGCCATCTGCAGCCAGCAGCATGCCGACCAGATGACCGCCGGCCGATGACCCGCCGATGTATATGCGGGTACGGTCGATGCCAAGATCGTCCGCCCGATGCCACAGGAAGGCGAGGGCGGCGCGGGTCTGGCGGGTGATCTCCTCCAGGGTCACGGCGGGGGCGAGCGTGTAGTCGATGACCGCGACGCTGATGCCGGCCGCGACCAGCGCCGGGGCGACGAAGGCGTTCTGATCCTTGCTCAACGCCCGCCAATAGCCGCCATGCACCCATAGGAACACCGGTGCGCCAGGGCCGGCCGGATACAGGTCGAGCGCCGATCCGGATGCCGGATCGAAGACGATATCGGCGCGCCGCTCCAGGCTGGCGATCGCCGCGGCGCTGGCGCGGTCATAGGCCGCGGCCTCGGCATCGTAATCGGCGACGGTGCCACGGGCATCATAGGCGCGGTCGAGCGCCGCGCGGTCGAGCCCGCGCCAGACCGGCTGCGTGTGCGTGGCTGCGGCATCGGTCATCGGGCCGGCTCCTTGCTGTGGCCTGTGTCCTGGGGGGCGATGTGGTCGGCCCAGGCCGGCCGGTCCATCTGGAACATGTCGGTGCCGGCGCGGTCATACCAGCCGGCGCCATGCATGCGCGCCACCAGACCCAGCCGCTCGGTGGCGAAATGGCAGCGGGCGGCATCGATCACCGCATCATCCTGGATATGAGCCATCAGCACCTCGCCCACCACCAGAACCTGTGACGGCCCGGTGGCGATGGCTGCCCGGCTGATGCATTCGAACGCGACTGGTGCGTCCGCCAGCCGGGGCGGCGCCACCCGCAGAGATGGCGTGGTCGCGAGGCCGGCAAGCGCGATCTCGTCGACACCGGGCGGCGCATCGATACAGGTCAGGTTCATGGCCTGGGCCAGCGGCTCCGACACCAGATGCACCACGAATTCACCGCCCTGAATGATGTTGGCGGCCGTGTCCTTCAAGCTGCCATCCCCGCGCGCCAGCAGGCCCAGCGCCACGATCGGCGGCTGCGATCCCATGACATTGAAGAAGCTGTAGGGCGCGGCATTGGCGACGCCTGCCGCCGACAGCGTGGTCACCCAGGCTATCGGCCGGGGCACCACGGTCGATGCCAGAACCTTGTAGCGATGGGCGGTGTCGAGTGTCGCGAAATCGAATTGCATCATCGGCCCTCAGACGCGGCCATCGCGGCGGGTGACCGCCGGTTTCGCGGCGGTGTCGACATCAAGCCGGAAGATATCGGGGCGGGCGTAATGGCCGGTGACGTCGAAATCATATTTGGCGCGCGGGATCTCGGCCGGGTCGATGCGTGCGGTCAGCAGCGCCTCGCCATCGAAATCGGGGCCGGCCAGCACCTGACCCAGCGGCCCGACGATGGCGCTGCCACCCCGCATCAGCACGGTGTCCGGATCGTCGCCCATGCCACAGGCGTAATCGGCCGGATAGGCGCCCCGGCGGATATGCTGGCAGGCGGTCAGCACGAAACAGCGGCCCTCGCAGGCGATATGGCGCATGCTGCCAAGCCAGGTGTCGCGGTCATCGGCGGTGGGGGCGCAGTACAGATGCACGCCCTGGGCGTACATATGCATGCGCAGCGCCGGCATGTAGTTCTCCCAGCAGATCACCGCGCCGACACGGCCAAGGCGGGTGTCCACCGCTTCCATGGTCGATCCGTCGCCGAAGCCCCAGATCAGCCGTTCGGCGCCGGTCGGCATCAGCTTGCGGTGGCGCGACACCAGACCATCGGCGCCGTCGAAGGTGAGTGCCGTGCAATAGAGCGTGCCGCCATCGCGCTCGATCACGCCCACCACGACCACCATGCCGGTCTCGCGCGCGGCGTCCGTCACCAGGGCGAGTTCGGGGCCGTCGAGGTCGATGGCGGCATCGAAATAGCGCCGGAAGGCCTCGCGGCCCTCGGGCAGACGCTGGCCGACCGGGGTCGAGAAGCTGGCCCCCTTCGGATAGCCGCCGATACAGGCTTCAGGGAAGACCAGCAGGGCCACATCGCGGGCGGCGGCATCGCGGATGGTGGCGGCGACCTTGGCCGCCGAGGCCATGGGATCGAATGGATCGGCGGCGATCTGCGCCACACCGGCGGTGAAGGGCAGGATCGATGAGGGCGAGGTCATGGGCAGGGTGTCCTGGCTGGCTGAAGCGGATGCGGGCGTCACAGTCCCAGATAGCGATGGGCAAGATCCGGCTTGCCGGCGAGCGCCTCGGGCGTGCCGGCCCAGACCACGCGGCCCTTTTCGATCAGGTGATGGCGGTCGACCAGACGGGCCATCTCCTTCAGGTTCTTGTCGATCACCAGAATCGTCTGGCCGCTGGCCTTCAGCGTGCCAAGACAGGACCAGATCTCCTGGCGGATGATCGGCGCCAGACCTTCGGTGGCCTCGTCCAGGATAAGCAGGCGCGGATTGGTCAGCAGGGCGCGGCCGATGGCCAGCATCTGCTGTTCGCCGCCCGACAGGGTGCGGGCCGATTGCCGGCGCCGTTCCAGCAGACGCGGGAACAGCTCGAACACCCGGGGCAGGGTCCATTGGGCGCTGCCATCGCCGCCGTGGCGGTCGCGGCGGATGGCGGTGGCAACCAGATTTTCCTCCACCGACAATGATGCGAACACCCGCCGGCCTTCCGGCACCAGCCCGATGCCGGCACGGGCGATCCGGTTGGGCGCGCGGCCGGCGATGTCCTGACCGTCGAATCCGATCCGGCCGCGACGGGCGGGCAACAGACCCATGATGGTGCTGACCGTGGTGGTCTTGCCCATGCCGTTGCGGCCGACCAGCGAGATGACCTCGCCTTCCGCGGCCGTCAGCGCCATGCCGAACAGCACCTGCGACCGGCCGTAACCGGCTTCCAGTTCCTCGACCGTCAGCATCAGGCACCGTCTCCGAGATAGGCGGCACGAACCTCGGGATGCGCGCGCACCTCGTCGGGCGTGCCGGTGAACAGGGTGCGGCCATAGACCAGCACCGTCACACGGTCGGCCAGGGCGAACACGGCATCCATGTCGTGCTCGACCAGCAGGATGGCATAGCTGCCCTTCAGCCGTTCCAGGATGGCGGTCATCTGAAGGCTTTCCTCATGCCCCAGGCCGGCCATCGGCTCGTCCAGCAGCAGCAGCGAGGCACCTGCGGCCAGCGCCACCGCCAGTTCAAGCTGCCGGCATTCGCCATGGGCCAGATCCGACACCCGGATATCGGCGCGGTCGGCAAGCCCCATATCGTCGAGCCGCGCCATGGCCGGATCGCGCAACGACAGGTCGCGCCGGGCGCGGCCCCACAGGTTCCAGTTGCGGCCCTGCCGGGCCTGAACCGCCATGGCGACATTGTCGAGCGCGGTGAAATCGGGGAACAACTGGGTGATCTGGAACGACCGGGCGAGCCCGGCGCCGGCGCGGGCATGGGCGGCCATGCGGGTGATGTCGCGGCCATCCATCAGGATCCGGCCCTCATCGGGCAGGATCTCACCGGCGATCTGGGAAATCAGCGTGGTCTTGCCGGCGCCATTGGGGCCGATCAGGGCATGAACCTCACGCGGGCGGACATCAAGATCGACACCGGCGGTGGCGGCGACCGCGCCGAAACGCTTGTGCAGGCCGCTGATCTGAAGGCGGGGGATTTCAGTCATGGCTGCGGTCTCCGACCAGGAAGCCATACAGGCCGCGACGGGCGAACAGCACCACCGCCACCAGCACCGGCCCCATCACCAGCATCCAGTGCTCGGTCCAGATCGCCAGGATCTGTTCAAGGCCAAGGAACACGGCGGCACCGATCACTGGGCCGAACAGCGTGCCGACCCCGCCCAGGATCACGATCGACATGAACTCGCCGGATTTCGACCAGGCGGCCATGTCGGGGCTGACATAGAGCGCGTAATTGGCCCACAGCACCCCGGCAAGCCCGGTGCCGGCGCCCGAGATGACGAAGGCGGCCAGCCGGTGCGGCAGTGGCGCGAAGCCCAGATTGACCGCGCGGCGCTGGTTCTGCTTCAACCCGCGCAGGACCATGCCGAAGCGCGAGCCGACCAGCCGCCAGCAGAACCCCAGCCACAGGGCCAGCACGGCAAGACACAGGTAATAGAAGCTGACCGGATCGGCGGTATCGATCAGCGGCAGGCTGTTGCGCTGGCCGATCAGCAGCCCGTCATCGCCGCCATAGACTTCAAGCGACACCAGCAGGAAATAGACCATCTGGCCGAAGGCGAGGGTGATCATGATGAACTGCACGCCGGTGGTGCGCAGCGACAGCCCGCCGATGATCAGCGCCAGCACCGCCGACAGCACCACCGCCACGGGCCAGATGATCAGCGCCGAATTGCTGGTGGCGATGCCGAAGAGCGTGCCGGTTTCGGCGCCATGATGGGCGACGATACCGACCACATAGCCGCCGAGGCCGAAAAAGGCCGCGTGGCCGAAGCTGATCAGCGCGCCATAGCCCATCACCAGATCCAGGCTGACGGCGGCCACGGCATAGATCAGAAAGCGGGTGAACAGGCTGATCATGAACGGCTCGCCCACCAGGGCCGCGAACAGCGGCACGCCAGCGAAGATGACGAAGGCGATGATATGGACCAGCAGGCGACGGGACGCGGCGCCGGGGCCGGTGGCGCCGCCGGTGGTGGTGGCAGAGAGCATCGTGGACATCGGGCGCATCCTATCCGCGTGCCGGCAGCAGGCCGCGCGGCCTGACCAGAAGGATCACCGCCATCAGCACATAGATGCTGGCGGAGACGAGACCGGCCGCGAGCGTGCTCGCGATCTCGGGCGGCAGCAGGTCGTAGAGCGTGATCGGGATATAGGCGCGGCCCAGACTGTCGACCATGCCGACCAGCAATGCGCCGATCAGCGCGCCGCGCACCGAGCCCACGCCACCAACCACGATGACGACGAAGGTGGTGATCAGGATGCGTTCGCCCATGCCGATCTCGACCGCCAGAAGCGGGGCGGTCATCACCCCGGCCAGCCCGCACAGCACGGCGCCCAGCGCGAAGACCAGGCTGAACAGCCGGCGGATATCGACCCCCAGCGCATCGACCATCGACCGGTCATCGGCGCCGGCGCGGATCAGCATGCCGATGCGGGTGCGGGTGATCAGCGCCCACAACCCGATCGCGACCAGCGCGCCGACCAGGATGAACGACAGCCGCACGACCGGATAGGACAGATCGGGCAGAAGCTGGACGGTGCCTGACAGGAAATCCGGGATATCCATGAAGGGTGGCGTGCGGCCGAAGACCACGGTCACCAGCTCGTTGGTGAACAGGATCATGCCGAAGGTGGCGAGCACCTGATCCAGATGGTCGCGGGCATAGAGCCTGCGGATGACCACCAGTTCCATGATCAGACCGTAAAGCCCGGCGCCGACCAGGGCCGCCAGGATCGCCGCGGCGAACGAGCCGGTGGCGGTGGCGGCATGGGCGGCACAGAAGGCGCCGACCATATAGAAAGAGCCGTGGGTCAGGTTGATCACGCCCATGATCCCGAAGATCAGGGTCAGGCCGGAGGCGAGCAGGAACAGCATCGCGCCGTATTGCAGACCGTTCAGGATCTGCTCGATCAGCAGCGTGGACATGGCCTCTTCCGCATGGAGGTTGCCGGGCGACATCGGGCTGGCAGGGGTGCGGGGCGGGCGCCAGGGCCCGCCCCGCCGGCGATCAGAACGTGCAGGATGCGGCGTAGCTGTCCTGCATGCCGTCGGCCACCTTGCGCTCGACGATATGGGCAAGCTTGCCGTCGGTGCCGGGCGCGATCTTCATCAGATACCAGTCCTGAATGGCATGCTGATTGGGCCCGAAGCGGAAATTGCCGCGCACCGAGGCGAAATCGGCCTTCATCATCGCGGCGCGGAAGCCTTCCGTGTCGTCGAGATTGCCGTCGACCGCATGCAGCGCCGAGCCGATCAGCCGGGCGGTGTCATAGGCCTGCGCGGCATAAACCGTGGGGGTGCGGTCATAGGCCGCCTCGAACGCCGAAACGAATTCCTTGTTGGCCGGATTGTCGAGCCCGGCGCTCCAGTTGGCGGCGACATAATAGCCCTTCGATGCCTCGCCGCTGGCGCCCAGCATGCGCTGGTCCATCGAGAACATCGGCAGCACCATCGGGATGTCCTTGGCGACACCCGAATTGGCATACTGCTTGGCGAAATTGATGCCGGCGCCGCCCGGATGGAACTGATAGATCGCATCGGGCTTCATCGAGCGCAGCCGGGCGAACTCCACCGAGAAATCGGTCTGGTCGAGCTTGGTGTAAATCTCGGCCAGCACCTCGCCCTTATAGCTGCGCTTGAAACCGGCAAGGGCGTCGCGGCCGGCCTGATAGTTCGGCGCCAGAATGACCATACGCTTGTAGCCAAGCTCATTGGCGGCGAGGCCGCCTGCCTCGTGGTAGCTGTCGTTCTGATACGAGGCGACGAAATAATTCGGCCGGCAGCCTTCGCCTGCGAACACCGAGGGTCCGGGATTGAGGCTGACATAGAACGCGCCGGCATCGAGCACGGTGGGGGCGACCGCCGCCAGCACGTTCGAGAAATTGACCCCGCTGAACAGCTTCACGCCGTCGCCGGCCATGCGTTCGGCGATCTGCTTGGCGTTGGCGGGCTTCAGCCCGTCATCCTCGACCAGCAGGTCGACCGGCACGCCGCCGAGCTTGCCGCCCTCCTGGTTGATCACCAGGTTGAAGGCGTCGCGCAGATCCTCGCCGATATAGCCGGCGGGGGTGGACAAGGTGGTGATGAAGCCGATCCGCACCGCATCGGCACTGAGTGCCGGGGCGGACAGCGCGGTCGACGCCAGGGCAGCAAATGTAACCGTCGTCAGCCAATTCCGCATGGTATGAGCCTCCTGTCAGGGCCGGATTGAACAAGGGTGGCGGGGCCGGCTCTTGGATGGCCGGCCTTCCGCGCAGAGGGTCGGGGGCGTGGGTTCGGGCGGAGGTTTGGGCGGCATGTGGGCCGCTCGACGCTGTCGTCAGACGGCGACCACCGGGTTGCGCAGCACGCCGATGCCCTCGACCTCGACCTCGACCACGTCGCCGGGCTGCAGGAACTGCGGCGGCGTGAAGCTGATGCCGACGCCCGAGGGAGAGCCGGTGGCGATGACGTCGCCCGGCTCCAGGGTGATGCCGGAACTGAGATGCGCGATCAGATCGGGCACGCGGAAGATCATCTGGCCGGTATTGCCATCCTGCTTGGTGACACCGTTCACCCGCAGCCCGATGCGCAGGGTGTGGGGGTCGGGGATCTCGTCGGCGGTGACGATGCAGGGGCCCATCGGCGCGAAGCTGTCCTGGCCCTTGGCGAAGCACCACTGGCCGCCATGGCGCAGGTCGCGGGCCGAGATGTCGTTGACGCAGGTATAGCCGAACACCATGCCCATCGCGGCATCGGTGCCGACATTGCGGCAGGTGTGGCCGATCACCACGCCCAGCTCGCTTTCCCAATCCATCTGCCGGGTCTGGGCGGCATTGTGCAGGATGGGCGCTTCCGGCCCGACCACGGCGGTCGGCGGCTTGAAGAAGATCACCGGATGGCTGGGGCGCTCCCGCGCCGTGTCCATGGTCCGGCTCGATTCCTCGACATGCTCGGCATAGTTCAGGCCGACACCGATCACGCCCTTGGGCAGACGCGGGATCGGGGCCAGAAGCCGGGTGCCCTCGACAGGCCGGGCCGTGCCGGCCGGCCAGTTGCCGTCATGGGCGGCCATCAGCCGCCGGGCGCGGGCCAGGCCGTCTTCGCCCAGTGCGATCAGGTCGATCATGGCGCAGGGCAGGGTCTCGCCGGCCGCATCGGCCAGCATGGCAAGATCGACGATCTGGTCGGCGGCGACGGCACCAAGCCGTGCCGCGCCATCCCGGTCATAGGTGACGAGCTTCATCTGGTCCTCGGATGGATCGGGGGAATGGTTGGAAGGGAGAGGTGCTGGAGAGTGGCACAGGCTCTCCCGCAGCCGGCATCGCGGGGGCGGATGCCGGTCAGGATCGGAACGGAAGTGATCGGATGCGTGACGCGCGGTCGGGTCGTGACGCGCGGTCAGGCGTTGATCAGCGGTCAGGCGGTGATCAGCGGCTGACGGCCATCGGGCGTGCCGGTGAAGGCTTCCTCGTGATAGATGCCAAGCGCGCGCATCACCGGCAGATCGTTGAACGAGAACAGGCAGGCATCCTCGGTCTCCGACAGATTGGCGTGCTCATGCACCGACCATGACGGCACCACGAAGATGTCCTTCTCGGACCAGTCATAGCGGTGGCCATCGATGACTGAAAAGCCACGGCCCTTGGTGGCCTGATAGACGATCGAGCCGGTGTGGCGATGGGCGCGGGTATGCTGGCCGGGGCGGAGCATCTGAAGGCTGGCGCCGATGGTCGGCATCACCGGCCCGCCGGTCAGCGGGTTGACATACTCCATGATCACGCCGTCATAGGGTGAGCCCTCATGGATCTTCGATGCCTTGACCAGCGCGTCGTAAGCCGGCTCGAAGGCATATTTCAGCACCGGCGACCAGGGCTTGTGCCAGTTCCTGCGCAATTCGGTCGGCTGGATGATCCCGCCCGACCAGAGCGCGGCGGAGCTGTCGACCGGCCTGGTCTCGACCTGCTGAAGATCGGGATGGACCGCATAGAAATTGGCGTCGAGCGCGTTGATCATCGGGATGTCGAGGCCATCCTGCCAGATGCTGCGCGAGCCATCCTCCGCCACGCCGTGCTCATGCCAGGTGCCGTTGGGGGTCAGCACGAAATCGCGCGCCCCCAGGGTCATCCGCTCGCCCTCGACGATGGTATAGGCGCCGGTGCCTTCCATGATGAAGCGCAGCGCGCTGGCCATATGGCGATGGGCGCTGGCGCATTCGCCGGCATCCATCACCTGCACGCCGGTATAGAGCAGGCCGACCGCCGCCGAAATGTCGCGCCGGCCCGGATTGACCAGCATCACCACCCGTCGCCCGGCATCTTCCGGCCGCACCAGCGACGGCGCGCGGTCGACGAAGGGCCGGACATCCGCCCAGCGCCAGATCATCGGCACCGATTTCGGCTTGGGGAACCAGGGCTCGATCTCGTTGGCGACCGTCCACAACGCGCCCATCTCGCGGGCGGCGAGCGCATCGTAATAGGCGGCGAGTTCGGGTGTGTCGGCGACATTCGCCCGGCCGGGAACATCCTCCCGCATGGGTCTCGTCCTCCCTGAAGACAGCGGTCCGGTCTGGGCCGGCCCGGCGCCTGAAAATCTGTGGGGGCCGGTCTCCCGATCCATGCCCCTGACTGAACGCTAGGGTCCACTTCGTAGAAAGTCAAAAGGATTGTCGAAAATCCTGATTCTTGCGTTTATCAGGTGGATCAGGGAAAATGAGCGGCTTGCAGGATGCGGGCAGTGATGCACATTCTGTGGCACCAGCCCGCCTGCGCCAGCCCGCTCCCCCCTCACCTTGTCCCCATCTCACCTTATCCCCATCTCACCTCGCCCCCCGAACAGACATACCGATTGGAGCCGCCATGGCCGATACCAGCGCCATCCGGGCCGCCGACGCCGATGCGGAGCCGGTTCAGACGCTCGCCGAACAGGCTTACCGGTCGATCCGTCGCGATATCGTGGCTGGCCGCCTGGCGCCCGGCCAGCCGATGCGGTTCGAGTTTCTGAAGGAAACCTATGGCCTGAGCTTCTCGCCGCTGCGCGAGGCGCTGGCGCGGCTGCAGAGCGAGCGGCTGGTGACGGCCCATGCGCTGCGCGGTTTCCGCGTCGCCGACATGTCGCTGGATGAAATGTGGGACACGATCGAAACCCGCATCCTGATCGAGCGGGAGGCGCTGCAAACCGCGATCGCGCGCGGCGATGACGATTGGGAAATCGGCGTGGTCAGCGCGTTTCATGCGCTCAGCCATTGCAGCAAGCGGCTGCGGGCGGCCGGCGACTGGCCCAGCGAAACCGCGATCGAGGAAATCGAGCGGCGGCATCAGGCGTTTCATCGCGCCCTGATCGCGGCCTGCCCGTCGCGCTGGGTGCGGGAACTGGCTGAAATGCTGTATGTCCAGACCGAGCGTTATCGTCGCCCGGTGCTGATGCGCGCCGGCGCCGCCCCCGATGACGAGGGCGCGGCGCCCGGCGGCCGTGATATCGAGGCCGAACACCGCGCGATCATGGATGCCGCCATCGGCCGCGATACCGAGGCGGCCATCACCCTTCTGGCGGCGCATCTGCGCGACACCGGGCGGCTGATCGAGCGGTTGGGGATCAAGGCCGGATAGGGACGGCGGCTCGATCAGTCGGCTTCCCTGACTGGCGGCCGGTTCTCGCCGCACGGGCGGTTACGGGTGGAAGCCGCGAGATGGTCGGGAACTGGTTGTCCTATGACAACAGCTTTCCCTGCCATGTCAGGCTCACGCGTCGAGCCTCAGGCCCGGAGGTGCCGGTCGAGGAAGGAGACGAGGTGGTCGTGATGCTCGTTCTCGCCTGCGCTGCCCGGAAGGTGATCCGATCCCTCATAATAGTGCACGTCGGGCCGCCGGCCGTGTCGTTCGAGGCGGGCGACGAGCCGTCTGGTCATCTCCACCGACCACACCCGGTCCGCGGTTCCGTGACTGAGGAACAGCGGTCCGTCAAAGCGCTCGATCTCGATCGGTCTGGTTGGAAGCAGGTCGTCGCTGGAGCCGCGCCAGGACCATGCCCGTTTCGCCGGATCCCATGTCTGCCATCCGGGATCGCCATTGTCCCGAAACCTGCGGGCGTCGAAGGCGCCGCACACGACATCTGGCGGACTGTGCACGGCGATCGCGTCCGGCACCCCTTTCAAACCATCGCGCACCATCAGGGACGCAAGCAGGAGAGCGTGTTCGGCGCCGCGTGAGACCCCATAGAAGGCCAGCCTGTCACCTGTGGGCGGAAATGCGCGAAAGGCCGAGAGGGCGTCCAGGCTGCGATCCAGCGGGATCTCCTCGATGCTGCCCGCGTTCCAGGCGTTGCCACCTTTGGAATAGCCGAAGGGGAAGGCCAGGAAACCATGCGCCGCCAACAGGACCGCGTTGCGGTGGCTCCAGCCGGACCACGCACCTTCCGATCCGTGAAACACCATCACGGCCGGGAAAGGACCGTCGCCCGGCGGGCCGTATGTGGTCCCCCAGTCGGGGATCAACCTTCGGACGATCTTCAATCCCACGGCCTTCACTTCAATCCCACGGCCTTCACCTCCATCCCACGGCCTTCACCCCCGATCAACCGGCACGGGTCTTGGACCGGATGGCATCGACGCTCCAGATTCCGGCGCCATAGGTCGAGATGAACAGGAAGACGAAGGCATAAAGCGCCGCAAGCTCGCCCTTGTTCACGATCGGCAGCAGCCCGCCATTGGCATGACCCACCCAATAGGCCGCGGCGGCCATGCCGCTGCACAGGAAGGCGGCCGGGCGGGTGAACAGGCCGATCATGACCAGCGCGCCACCGACCAGTTCGATCGGGCCGGCGATAGACATGATCCACACCGGCACATCATAGCCGGCGGGCGGCAGGTCGAACAGCTTCTGGCTGCCGTGCCAGAGAAACAGAAAACCGGTGACGATGCGCAGCAGCGCGAAGGCATGGGGGCTGTAGGGCTGGAGCAATTTGTTCATCGTGGGCATGTTCCCCTGGTTGTGGATCGGGTAATTGAACCGCAGCATGAGGTGCCGGCACATGGAATGCTGTGCAGAAGGCCACATGGCGCACGCCATCCGATCAAATAACACCACGCAGGCGATCGAGCATGGCACGGCTGGCGACCAGCCTGACCGGCAGCACGCCGTCGCGGCCCCGGATGTCGAGCAGGCGATGCGGCACGGCCGCCATGACGCCCGCCGCCGGCCCCTGGCCGCCCGCGACAATGCCGGCGATCACCGCATCCGACACCACCACCGTGCAGTCGTGATCCTTGGTGGCGGCCTCCAGGCGTGCCGCGACATTGCCGGTGTCGCCCAGGAACTGGATCGGCCGCGGCTCCGCCATGCCGATGGTGCCGACAACCGACGGCCCCAGATGAATGCCGATGCCGATTTTCAGCGGCGCGATCAGGTCGTGGCGCAGTTCCACTGACAGCAGGTCGACGCCGTCCCAGATGGCGGCCGCCGCGGCCAGGGCCGCCGCACAGGTGCCGGGAATGTCGTCGGTGGCACCGGTGCCGCCGAATACGCTCATCACCCCGTCACCGGCAATACCTGTCACCCGGCCGCCGGTCCTGCGGATGGCATCGGTCACGGTGTCGACATAGCGTTCGATCAGATAGAGCGCGTCATAGGCTGTGCGTTCGGCCGCGAGCCGGGTGGAGGCGCGCAGATCCACGAACAGGGCCACCACCACCGCCTCACGCGCACCACCCACCAGCCCGCCATGCGACGGACCGCCGGGCTCGGACGCGGCCACCGATGCCGCGCGGTCGCCGGCGGGGATCAGCGGCAGCACGGTCACATCGCCGATGGGCCTGATCCGGCAGGCCAGCCGGACATCGGCGGGGGCGCCGATCCTGTGCAGCATCACCGCCTCGACCCCGTCGGGCGGAGCCAGATACCCGCCACCGGCCAGTATCCGCACCCGGCAGGTGGAACAGCGGCCACGCCCGCCGCAGATCGAGGCATGGGGGATGCGGGCCCGCAGGCTGGCTTCCAGCACGCTGTAGCCGCGCGGCACCACCGCCACCCTGTCCTCGGGCGCGACCCGGTCTTCGGGCCGGCCGGCGCCGCTGGTGGTATGGCCGGCATAGCGGATGCGGACCGCCCGGAACTGTCGGGCATGGGCGTCGCGCAACAGCCGCGCCGCCAGCACCGCCGCCACCAGCGCCACATAACCGAAGGTCAGCAGCTCGACCAGCCCGACCAGCCGGGGAATGGCCGCGGCCAGAACCTCGGGGGCGATGGCGGTTTCCGCCGCCAGTCGCGGATCGCCCGTGCCCGCCCGCAGCTGGATATCGGCGCCGGCGACGCTGATCCCGATCACCGCCAGCACCGGCAGAAGTGTCGCCGCGACCAGCAGCCCGTGCGATCGGGCCCGGAACCAGGATTTGAACCGCAGCCAGCGATGCAGGCCGATACAGCCATGCACCCAGACCATCACCAGCAGCAGCAGTTGCAGCACCAGATTGATGCCGGCTTCGGGCAGCCAATAGCCCGACAGCATCCGCCAATAGCTGTCGTCCAGGCCATAGAGCACGTCGCCCAGCCGCACGCTGATCGCGTGGCGGATGACGATGACCGGGATCAGCAGGCCCAGCGCCAACTGCCAGGCTTCCGCCACCGGCATGCGCAGGTGGCGGCGGCGATACAGGCTGTGCAGCCCGATGGCGACATGAACCACGAAGGCACCATATAGCGCGGTCTGCCCGATCCAGCTATGCCAGGGCACCAGCAAGACACTGCTGGTGGCCTCCATCGCGGTAACGGTGAGGATGCCCGAGGCATGGGTCGTGAAGTGACAGCTGGCATAGAGGAACAGGATCAGGCCGGATATGATGCGCAGCCGTGGCAGCCATGGTGCCGGGGGCGCGCCGGTGTCGGCAGCCGGACGACGCAGGTGCAGGGCCCCGTGGCCAGATCGGAAGGACAGGTAGCGCAGCATGGTCAGACGCACGGAAACCCTGTCACGATTCCCCCTGTTCGGGAGCCTTGGCGCCGATGAGATCGCGGCACTCGACAGCCGCTGTGCCTGGCGGCGTGTCGCCGCCGGCGCCTCGATCATAGACCATCAGGATGACGGCACCGATGTTTTCTTCGTGGTGCAGGGACATGTGCGGGTGCTGATCCGCCAGCCGGGCGGCCAGAACATCATTCTGCGCGATATCCGCGACGGCGAGTTCTTCGGCGAACTGGCCGCCCTCGACGGGCGGCCGCGATCGGCCGGCATCCTGGCCGTCACCGCATCCACGGTCGCACGCATGCCGGCGGCGGCGTTCCGGGATGCGATCCACCGCCATCCCGGCGTCTGCGATCAGGTTCTGGGCCTGCTGGCCGCCCAGGTGCGGATGCTGGCCACGCGGGTGACCGAGTTCTCGGCCCTGAATGTCCGCCATCGGCTGTATGCCGAATTGCTGCGCCAGTCGCGCCCCGATCCGGTCGATGCCGGGCGCGCGATCATCTCACCGCCGCCGATCCAGACCGACCTGGCCGCCCGGATCAGCACCCACCGTGAGGCGGTGTCGCGTGAACTGGCGGCACTGACCCGCGCCGGACTGATCGAGCGGCGACGCGGCGCCCTGGTGCTGATCGACCCCGGCCATCTGCGGCAGTTGATCGAGGAGGCTTATGCCGCGGGATAGGGTCGGGCGGCGGAACCTACTAGCCGCGCAGCGCCGCCGCCATGATCCGGGGCAGGTGCCGCCAGCCGGGCCGATAGGCGAAGCGGGTGAGGCGCCGGCCGATCTCGGCGGCATGGCCATGGGTGACGAACCAGGGCGGGCGCGGCAGCATCGCCAGCGACCCCGACAGCAATCCGCGCGGGAAGGGCCGGAACGGCGCGGTCACCACCGCGCGTTCGGCCGCATCGAACATCAGCGTGTTGTGGACGAAACCGATGCCGCTGCCCGGATCGGCGGGCGGGCGTCCGGCCATGACGGCATCCAGCGCGCCGCCGTCGAAGGCGCCCCAGGGCGTGCGGGCCAGCAGAAAACCCAGCCCCGACCAGGCGTTGACGGCGATGCAGCCGTAATGCAGATCGGCCAGCAGGGCGTCGAAGCGCGGCCCCAGTGCTTTGGCGGTGCGGGGATGGATCAGGATATTGGCGCCGAGCGTGCCCGACAGCCGGTCGTTGCTCCAGGTGATCGCGCGGCCCAACCATGCCTCGATCTCGGCGGGTGTAGCGCCATCGGCGCCGGCCGCGGGCGCGAAGGGCAGGCGGGTCACCGCCAGAACCGGCGCGAACACCTCGTCGGTTTCCATCGGCCGGTCGCGGGCCAGACGCGGCGGTTCCACCACCGCGCGGCCCTCGGTAGTGGCGCCTAGCAGCCTGTCGGAGTTGACCCCAAGGGTCTGGTTCGATCCGGTTTAGGGGCGTGCGGTGCTTTGATTGTGCGGTGATTT
>NZ_BMDZ01000062.1 GCF_014636235.1 Tistrella bauzanensis | reverse complement strand
CTCATCGCCTCCATCCGACGCACCGCACGGTTCATCGCAAGGGCTTGAAATCAATGGGTATTAGTTTTGAGTCCGACTCTCAGTCTGGGGAGAGGGACATATGGCTATGAAGGTCGCCGCCGTCCAGACCCCGTCCTGCCGCAACAGGATGCGCACGGCATCTCCGGCGCGTGCATAAGAGGCAGTGCTAACCTTAGCTTAAGTTTTCCCGGCTAGGTTGGAGATGATCCGCAGGTCCGACGGCATGCCTGCCGGAAAATCCTGCATATCGTTCAAATCTTCGACAAATGCAGGTGATGAATGAGCAGGCCCGTGACGATCATGCGCAGCAGGCTCGCACTCATGTGGCTCGCCATCGCACTGGCCGTGGCCCCGGCAACCATGCTGATCCAGCCGCGGATGGCGCATGCGGATCAAATGGCTCTTGCCGTCCCCACCGGCAAGGTGGTTCTGGACGTGTCGGGCAAGCTCGCCGTCACAAATACACCGGGCGGCACGGCCATCTTCGACCGTGCGATGCTCGCCGCCATGCCACGCAGCACGATCGAGACGTCCACCCCCTGGACCAACGGCATCCAGCGATTTGACGGCGTGTCGCTGGCGGCGCTGATCCAGCGCCTGGGCATCGACAGCCCCACGGTCACGGCACGCGCCCTCAACGACTATTCCTATACTTTCGACGTCGCCGACGCGGTGACCCGCGGCGGGATCATCGCCGACACCAACAATGGCAAGCCGATGTCGGTTCGCGAACGCGGTCCGCTGTGGATCGTGTTCCCGCTCGACGCCCTGTCGGAGCTGGACGGCGCCGGACGCCACGAGATCCAGTCGCGCATGGTCTGGCAGTTGAAACAGCTGACTTTCGAGTGATTGCACAGGCCGATGCGCTTTCTTCCCGCCTCTAAATTCGTTGCCGCCGCCCTTGGTGTGATGATCGTGATCCTGGTCGCGATCATCGCGTGGGCGGTCGCGTCGCTGGTGGCGGAAACCCGTCTGCGGGCAACCGAGCGCACCGAACGCGACTGGGCGGTCATTCAACTCGACTTCGAGACGCTGCGGATGGCGAACGCTTTCACCGAATACCGGTTTCAGCGGGATCCCGACAGCCTCGACGAGTTGCTGCTCAGGGCCGACATCGTCTACAGCCGTCTGAGCATGTTCGAACAGGGCATCGTTGCCGAGGCACTGGCCGGCCGCGAGGACATGGCGGATCTGTCCCGCACCATCCGCTCGACGCTTCTGGACGTCGAGGCGGTTGCGCTGATCACCGACGACACGACGCTCGCATCGGCCGCAATCGGCATCGAAGCCCTGCGCGCCAAAGCCTATGACGCCTCGGTGATGCTGCTGCTCGACAGCAATCGCAGCCTGGCCGCCCTTGAAGACCGTCTGCGATCGATGTGGTACTGGATCGCCGTTCCGCTGATGGCGCTGCTGGTCGTGGGTGGCGCCCTGGTCATCTTGCTGACCCGGGCGGTGAAGCACGAGACCCTGCGCCGGGAGGAAGCAAATGCCGCCCAGCGCGCAGCACTTGCCGCCGAACAGATGCTGTCCAATGCCATGACCGCGATGTCCGACGGCCTGATGATCGCCACGCCCGATGGCCGGATCGCGGTCGCCAACCGCCGGATCGACGAACTGCTTCCCGACACGGTCCCCCGCCCGTTCACCGGTCGCCACATTCAGACCCTGCGCCAGGAGTTGATGGACAGCGCCGTCATCGATATCCGCAGCCGGATCAGCGGCGTCGACATACCGGTGGACGATGCCCCGCCGACCCATGAGGATCGCGATCATGAAGTTCATTTTGCCGGCGATCACTGGCTGAGGATCACCCGTCGCGCCATTGCCGATGGCGGCCTGGTGTTTGTCATGTCCGACATCACCGCGCTGAAGCTGCGCGAGCGGGATCTTGCCGTCGCCAAGCAGGCCGCCGAAGCCGCCAGCCGTGCCAAGACCGAGTTCCTGGCGAATATGAGCCATGAGTTGAAGACCCCGCTGAACGCGGTCATCGGCTTCACCGACATGGTCACCCATGGCACCGCCGGGCCGTTGAACGAACGACAGCGCGAATATCTCGGGCATGTCAGAGACGGCGGCAACCGGCTGCTGGGCCTGATCGACGACATCCTTGAAATCGTGCGGGCCGACCGCGATGGCATGACAACGGCCCCGATGGATCTGGACCGCCTGGTATCATCGGCCCTCAGCGATGCCGAGCGCCTGGCTCAGGATGCCGATCTGACGCTGGCGCGCATGCCCCATGATCCGTCGACCGACTGCGCCATCCGCGGCGATCGCCGGTTGTTGAAGCGGGCGCTGGACGCGCTGCTGTCGAATGCCATCAAGTTCACGCCCCAGGGCGGCCACGTCACCGTCACCCTGAAGAACCGAACCGCATCGCTTCCCGATGGCGGCACGGCGGCGGGTGTGGAGATCATCGTCGCCGATACCGGCATCGGGATCGCCGCCGAACAGATCGAGCGCGTGCAGCAGCCCTTTGTGCAGATCGACAGCAGTCTTACCCGTCGCTATGAGGGCGCCGGACTGGGCCTGCCGCTTGCCCGGCGCTTCATCGAGGCCCATGACGGGCATCTGGTGCTGACCTCGGTGCCCGGCATGGGCACCGAGGCACGGATCTGGCTGCCACTCGCATCGATCCAGGCAGAGATCGGCCCTCAACCGGTCGCACGTGCGGTGGCGTTCTAGTTCAGTCCCGGCAGTTCTTCGCCCCCCCGGTCGCCGGCAGCGTGATGACCGCCCGCGTGCCGCCGCCGACGCGGCTGTCGAGATCCAGCCGGCCGCCATGCGCCTCGACCAGACGGCGGGCAAGCGGCAGACCCAGCCCCGTGCCTTCGAAACGCCGCGAGAAGCCGGCATCGAGTTGGACGAAGGGCTCGAAGGCGCGCTCCACATCCGCCGGGCTCATACCGATGCCATCATCGGCGATGATGATCCGCACACCCGCTGCGCCGGCATCGGCTGCGGATGTCGATGGCACAGACAGCGCAGCCGCCGCCGGCAGCGGGGCCGGCCTATGGGATCCCGATGGGCAGAGCGCGGGAGAGATCGCCACCGGCGCCATGACGACAGGACAGGCCGTCACCGTGATGCGGCCCCCCGGATGCGTGAACTTGATCGCGTTCGACAGCAGGTTCACCACCACCTGCCGGATACGCAGCTCGTCGGCGACAATCCGCAGCGACGGCGGCTCGACATCCAGCGTCATCGCCAACTGCCCCTCATCCGCTTTCGGCTGGAGCATGCGCACAGCCGTCCGGAGCAATCGCGCCAGATCGAGCGGTCGCGGATCCATGGCCAGGGTCGCCGCCTCGGCACGGCTGAGGTCGAGAATATCGTTGATGACGCTGAGCAGATGGGTGGCGCTGTCGCGAATATCCCCGAGATATTCGCGCTGCCGGTCCGATATCGCGCCGGCATAGCCCATCAGCAGCATGTCTGTGAAGCCAATCACGGCATTCAGCGGCGTGCGCAGTTCATGGCTGACATTCGCGAGAAAGTCGTTCTTGACCTTGTTGGCCCGTTCGGCCGTATCGCGGGCTGCCGCAAGCGCCGCCTCGCGCGCCTTGACCATGGTGACATCGGAATAGAGCGACAACAGCCCGCCATCATGGGTTGGAAATTCCCGCACCATCAGCCAGCGACCGTCGGCCATCCGGAACTCGAACCGCCCTCCCCCATGCCGGCGCATCTCCAGCCGGCGCCGCAACCAGTCTTCCGCCGGCTCGCCCATCGTATCGATCACACCGCGGTCGAGGGCGTCGCGCATCAGAACATCGAAGGCGACCCCACCAGCCAGCCGCGTCGAGCCCTGGCCGAGCATCTCCTCATAGCGCCGGTTGCTGATGACATAGGCGTCGTCGGGGCCGCACAGCAGAAGCGCATCGCTCATGGAATTGAGCGCGTCGAGCAGGCGCGCCTCGCTTGTCCGGCGCACCTGTTCGGCATCCATCGCCCGGGCAAGATTGCGCAGCGCCCGCAGCCGTTCCCGCCTGACCAGCGCCGCCAGCCCGACAATCGTCATGCCCAGCACCACCAGCATCGCCGCCAGCATGCCCTGACTTGGCATCACCAGATCGACGCCGACTGCCGCGGCCATCACGACCACGACAGCCCCCAGCCCCATCAACCCCCTGGCCAGCCAGTCGGCGACCTTTCCCCGCCTCCCAAACACTGCGGTTTCCTTCTTGTCGCTTCTTGTTGTTTTGTCGTTCGGGCCCAGTCGGCCGGGCACAATCGACGATACAACCGGCCGGAACCCGTTCACTCCACAGCGTGAACGAGGACCGGTCAAGCGCCGTCCACGCCGCCGCCGCCCCTCCTCTGACGGTTCATGCGCTTCTGGTCTTGCACTTGGCCGCCACCCGCAGTAAAACGCCCCACGATCCGGATGGTACGGGGCCGTAGCTCAGCTGGGAGAGCACCTGCTTTGCAAGCAGGGGGTCAGGGGTTCGATCCCCCTCGGCTCCACCAATTCCGATCAGCGGCGCGATGACGCGACGCGATCGCCGGATCAGACCATCTGCCGTTCTGCATCATCTGTCCGGTTGACAGCCGCAAGCTGCCGGGGCATGCGTTCATGCCGACGCGACCCGCCGCATGCGGGCGCGAGCGCCGACCAGTCGCATGCGGGCGCGAGCGCCCGTGCCGACGCCATCTCCCGGAGCCAGACCAGCGATGCCCGTTCCAAGCCCCACCCATGTCCTGACAATCACCTGCCCCGACACTGTCGGCCTGGTGGCGGCCGTGTCGGGCTTTCTGTCCGCGGAAGGCGCTTTCATCAATGAGAGCGCCCAGTATGGCGACCGTGAGACTCAGACCTTTTTCATGCGCGTGGTGCTGTCGGCCGCTGCCGGCGGCGGTGCGGGCGAGGATGCGGACGGGCTGGGCCTGCGGTTCACCGATCTGGCCCGCCGCTTCGGCATGCGCTGGACACTGCACGACCTCTGCCGCCGCCCGCGGGTGCTGATCTGCGTGTCCAAGGCCGGTCATTGTCTGAACGATCTGCTGCATCGCTGGCACAGCGGCCTGCTGCCGATCGAGGTGGCAGGTGTGATGGGCAACCATGACAGCCTGCGTCATCTGGCGGACTGGCACAATGTGCCGTTCCATCATCTGCCGGTGACGCCGGCCACCAAGGGCGACCAGGAACGGGCCCTGCTCGATCTGATCCGGAACCTGGACGTCGAACTGGTGGTTCTGGCCCGCTACATGCAGATCCTGAGCCCGACGCTGTGCCAGGCGCTGTCCGGGCGCTGCATCAACATCCATCACAGCTTCCTGCCCGGCTTCAAGGGCGCACGGCCCTATCATCAGGCCCATGCCCGCGGCGTGAAGCTGATCGGCGCCACCGCTCATTACGTGACCACCGATCTGGATGAGGGGCCGATCATCGAACAGGCGGTGGAGCGCGTGGATCATACGCATACCTCGGAACACCTGGTAAGCATCGGCCGTGACATTGAAACCGTCGTGCTGGCCCGCGCGGTGCAGTGGCATGTCGAGCGCCGGGTTCTGATCAACCAGCACAAGACCGTCGTGTTCCGCTGAGCCGCAGGCCGGTTCCGGATGCGGCAGCCCCCGGGGACGCCGCCGGCCGGGGCCGCCGCATCGCCGGTTTTCCTGTCGCTGAGGATGTTTCCCACCCCTCGTTTCGCGTTGTGTGCAGCTTTTGCTTGCCCGGCCGCCCTGACGCACGGCTAAACTGGCCCCGGAGCGGTTGTCCGCCATCGAGGGGACAGGAAGGCAGCCGGAGAGACAGATCAGAAGACGTCTCAAAATGGGGGAGAGATATCCATGAGCATGCTGAGCACCCGCAAAACCATGGGCGCAAGGATCGCCGGCCTGGCGCTGGCCGCGGCGATCACCGTTGCGGCACCCGTGGCCGCCAAGGCCGAACAGTTTGTCAACGTGCTGACCGGCGGCACCAGCGGTGTCTATTATCCGCTGGGTGTGGCGCTGTCGAAGATCTATGCCGACAACATCCCCGACGTGCGCACCTCTGTGCAATCGACCAAGGCCTCGGTCGAAAATCTGAACCTGCTTCAGGCCGGCCGGGGCGAGATCGGCTTCGCCCTGGGCGACTCGGTCGGCATGGCCTGGTCCGGAGATGAAGAAGCAGGCTTCAAGGGCAAGCTCGACAAGCTGCGTGCCATTGCATTCATCTATCCGAACTATGTCCAGATCGTCGCCAGCCAGGACAGCGGCATCAAGACCCTGGCCGATCTGAAGGGCAAGCGGATCTCGGTCGGCGCGCCACGCTCAGGCACCGAGTTGAATGCCCGCGCAATCCTGAAGGCGGCCGGCCTCACCTATGGCGATCTGGGCAAGGTTGAATATCTGCCGTTCGGTGAGTCGGTCGAGTTGATGAAAAACCGCCAGATCGACGCGACGCTGCAGTCGGCCGGTCTGGGCGTGGCATCGATCCGTGACCTGGCGACCAGCGTGCCGATCACCGTGGTGGCGGTGCCGGCGGATGTCGTGGCCAAGATCGGCGATCCCGCCTATCAGGCGACGGACATCCCCGCCAACACCTATGACGGCCAGACCGAAGCCGTGCCCGCCGTCGCCATCGGCAACATCCTGGTGACCCATGCCGATGTGCCGGACGCGCTGGCGCACGAGATGGCCAAGCAGATGTTCGACAACATGAATACCATGACCGCGGCCCACGCCGCCGCCAAGGCGATCACGCTGGAGAACGCGACCAAGGGCCTGCCGATCCCGCTGCATCCCGGCGCCGAGGCCTATTACCGCGAGGCCGGCGTCCTGAAGTAATCGCGCCGACGGACACCATGCGCCGGGCCGCCGCAGACGCGGCGCGCCCGGCGCATGGTGTCTGGACCCCAACGCGCCATCAGGCGGCTTCAGGTACAGGCCAGCGTCCGGAAGATCCACGCGCATGACAGCATCCACCGACCGGGCCGCCGCGCCCTCATCTCCCGCTGAGCCGGTTTTCGAGGCGGGGCCCATGCATGGGCCATTGCCGGATCGCCGCCAGGGTTTCGGCCGGGCGATCTTCCTGATCGCCGTGATCTTCTCGGCCTTCCAGATCTACACCGCGGCCTACACGCCGCTGTCGAGCCTGGTGGTCCGGTCGATCCATGTCGGCTTCCTGCTGCTGCTCGGCTTCATGTTGACCGCCGCCCATCGGCCGGCCGGATCGCCGTTGAAGCTGCTCGATATCGGGCTGGGCCTCGCGGGCTTCCTGCTCGGCCTGTATCACTGGGTGTTCGAGACCGACATTCTGCTGCGCGCAGGCGATCCGTCGGACACCGATATCGTGCTGGGCGTGCTGCTGCTGGCGCTGGTCTTCGAAGCGGCGCGGCGGGCGATGGGCATTGCATTGCCGATCATCTGCGGGCTGTTCCTCGCCTATGCGGTCTTCGGTCATCTGCTGCCCTCGCCGCTCAACCATCGCGGTTACGGCTTCGATCAGGTGATCGACCAGATGTTCCTCGGCACCGAAGGCATCTTCGGCATCCCGATCCTGGTCTCGTCGACCTACATCTTCCTGTTCATCCTGTTCGGCGCTTTTCTTGAACGCGCCGGCATGGTGATGCTGTTTTCCGACATTGCGATGGGAACGGTGGGCGGCGCGCGCGGCGGTCCGGCCAAGGTGGCGGTGGTATCGTCGGCGCTGATGGGCACCATCAACGGCTCCGGCGTCGCCAATGTGGTGACCACCGGCCAGTTCACCATCCCGCTGATGAAGCGCTTCGGCTATCGCCCGGCCTTTGCCGGCGCGGTCGAGGCGACGGCCAGCATGGGCGGCCAGATCATGCCGCCAGTGATGGGTGCGGTCGCCTTCATCATGGCCGAAACCCTGAACGTGCCCTATATCGACGTGGTCGAGGCGGCGCTGATCCCGGCCATACTGTACTTCGCCACCGTGCTGTGGATGGTGCATCTGGAAGCAGGCCGCCTGAACCTTGCCGGCCTGCCCAAATCCGAGCTGCCCGATCCGCTGGCGGCATTGAAGGCGCGCTGGCATCTGCTGCTGCCGCTGGTGCTGCTGGTCTATCTGTTGTTTTCCGGCTACACGCCGCTGTTTGCCGGCACGGTGAGTCTGGCGCTCACCGCGGTTCTGATCCTGGGTTCGCCGATCGCATCGGCGATGCCCGCCATGCCGATCCGGATTCTGTTCTGGGTGGTCATCGGCCTTGCCGCCGCCGGCTTCTTCCGGTGGGGCATCGATGTCATCGCCGCCGTCATCCTGGTGCTGGTCGTCGTCTGCTTCGTGATGCGCGGCTCAAGACCCACCCTGACCATGATGGTCGATGCGCTGGCCGATGGCGCGCGCAACGCCCTTGGCGTGGGCATCGCCTGCGCGCTGGTCGGCACCATCATCGGCGTCATGACCCTGACCGGGCTCGCAACCAATTTCGCGCGCGTGATCATTGATGTCGGCGACCAGAGCCTGTTCCTGTCGCTGGTGCTGACCATGTTCACCTGCCTGGTGCTGGGCATGGGCATTCCCACCATTCCCAATTACATCATCACCTCGTCGCTGGTCGGCCCCGCCTTGCTGGAGCTGGGCGTGCCACTGATCGTCAGCCATATGTTCGTGTTCTATTTCGGCATCATGGCCGATCTGACGCCGCCGGTGGCCCTGGCTGCCTTCGCGGCCTCGCCGATCGCCAAGGCTTCGGGGCTCAAGATCGGGGTCAACTGCCTCAGGATCGCGATCGCCGGCTTCGTGGTGCCGTTCATGGCGGTCTATACCCCGGCGCTGATGCTGCAGGATGGCGGCCCGCTGGCCCAGTCGATCGGTTACTGGCCCGCCGTCGGCTTCATCGTGCTCAAGGCGCTGGTGTCTATGGGCCTGTGGGGTGCCGCCAGCATCGGCTTCCTGGCCGGCCGGCTGGCATGGTGGGAACGGATCGCCGCCATGATCGCGGCCTTCCTGCTGGTGGCGGCGCTGCCGCTGACCGACGAGTTGGGCCTGGGGCTGGCCGCGATCGTGATCGCCCAGCACCTGATCCGCCGCCGGCGCACGCTGCGGATGGCGGGTTGATCATGGCCGGGGCGGCGGCAGCCACTGCCCTCGGTCTGTGCATCGCCCTGGCCCAGGGCGGGCCGCCGCTCGCCCGCCTGCCCGTTACCGACTTCACCCTGTCCTGGACCCATTCCGTTGAACGCGTCCTCTGGCAGGAGGCCTGGTCGATCGGCAACGATCATCTGCTTCATGCCGGTGAGGCACGCATCTCGGGCAGCGGCGCCGGCATGGAACCGCCCGATGATGCCCGCCTGATCGACGGGCACTGGGTCTACACCCCGGCGATCGGTCCGCTCGACGCCCTGACCCTCGCCAATTCCACCAACACGCCACCGCACCGGATCTGTGTGGCCGGCGGCGTCTGCGACGGGCTGGACGGACTTGCACCGGCAGCGCGCGGCCAGCCGGTCAGGCTGTATCCATGCGACATCGCCGCCGTGCCCGGCCATGACGGGCAGCCGGTCGCCACCGCCGGAGAGCCTGTTGGATGATGCGCGGCAGCCTGTTGCGGACCTGGACCCGGCTGCGTGAGACCCTGTGGCTGCGTCCAGCCGCGGCCAGCGCACTCGCGGCGCTGTGGGTGGGGCTGGCGATCGTCATCGGCCCCTATATGCCCGGGGAATACGCGATCCCGGTGCCCGACAAGGATGCGATCGTCGAGCTTCTGAAGCTGGGTGGCGGCAGTCTGCTGACCATCGCCACCGTCACCTTGTCGGTGCTGATGGTGGTGCTGAATGCCGCATCAGGCCAGGCATCGCCCCGGGCCCTGCCCGGCCTGATGTCGGACGGGATCACCCAGAACGCGCTCGCCACCTTCGTCGCCGGCTTCGTCTATGCCGTCGCCGGCATCGTGGTGCTGGGGCTTGGCCGCGACGGCACCGGCGCACGGCTGCTGATCGGCCTGGGCGGATTGCTGTCGCTGGCGCTGGCGCTGTTCCGGATGGTGATGTGGTTCCATCACATCGCCGACACGCTGAAGCTGTCGAGCATGATCGACCGGATCTTCCGAAGCGCCTGCCGGTCGGTCGGCGCCCATCGCGCGGCGCCCGGGCTTGGCGTGCGGCTTCGGCGGCCCGCCGGCACCAGCGGTGCCGAGCCCCATTCGGCGGAGTCCCGGCACAGCACTGCTGGCGGCGCCGGCACTGGCGCCGCCAGGGGCCGCACGGTGGTGCGCCCCGCCGTGACCGGCTATCTGCGGCTGATCGATACCGCCCGTCTGGCGGCGTTGGCCGAACAGCACCAGCTGCTGATCGACATCAGCAACCGCCCCGGTATCGGCGTGCACCCGCTGAAGCCGCTGGCGACGGTCCGCAGCCGCGATGGTGGCGCGGTTGACGACGCGGTGCTGGCGGTGATCGGCGAATGCTTCGATATCGGCCGCGATCGGATCGACACCCAGGATCCGTTGTTCTCGCTGGAACTGCTGTGCGAAACCGCCTGCCGCGCATTGTCTCCAGGGATCAACGACCCGGAAACCGCCGAGGTATGCCTGGACCGGCTTGAAGCCTTGCTGGCCGATCTGGTGGCCGACCCGCCCGGTCAGGACATGGCCCCCGATACCGATCGTCTGGGTCCCGGCGCCGCCCATGTCACCCTGCCCGCCCTGACCATCGATGCGCTGGTCGATCGCGCCCTGATGCGGATCGCACGCTGCGGCGCCGGTGCGGTCGAAGTGGTCTGCCGGCTGGTGGGCGTTCTGGCGGTGATGGCGCGCGAGGCGCGGAATGAAGGGGATGCCGATGTGGCGCGCCGGGCCGCAGTGCAGGTCCATGCCTATGCGCACGCGGCCCTGACCATCGATCACGATCTGGCGCGGGTCGACGCGGCACTCGCCGATATGCCGCAATGACCCCGTCACAGTCATCACGCGGGGCTGCGCCCTCTCGTGATCTCGGCTAGGCTGGTAGTAAGCACGCGGCCGTGAAGCCGGTCTTCCCGCATCCAGACGAGGCGCCCCCATGGCAGATGACGAGCATCATGATCACGACCATGGCCACCATCACGGCCATGATCACGACTGGCGCACCACCGGCGTTCAGGTGATCCCCGGCGACCAGTTGGACCCGCAGACGGCACAGACGCCCGGCATGTCGCGCGCGACCGCGATCAACAACGCCCGTGTCGGCGCCAGCAAGATCTGGGCCGGCACGGTGACGATCCAGCCCGACGCCAAGACCGGCGCCCATCATCACGGCGCGCTTGAAAGCGTGATCTATGTGTTGCGCGGCCGCGCGCGGATGCGCTGGGGCAACCGGTTGCAGTTCACCGCCGAAGCCGGGCCGGGCGATTTCATCTTCGTGCCGCCCTATGTGCCTCACCAGGAAATCAATGCCGCCGCCGACGAGCCGCTGGAATGCGTGCTGGTGCGGTCGGATCAGGAACCGGTGGTGGTCAATCTGGATATCGAGCCGGTCGAGAAACCCGAGACTGTGAAGTGGATCGACCCGATCCACCGCAGCTGACCGGCACATCTGGCCGGATACAGGAAAGCGCATGCGCGAGACTGGACACAAGCCGCCCTCGTCCATCGATCCGCGCCACCGGATGCCGGACGGCCATGCGTCGCATCTGCGTGCACTGCACCGGATCATCATTGCCGATCACGACGACGCGCCCGCCCGGTTCCAGGACTATCTGGCTGCCGGACGCCAGATCCTGGGCATGAGCGTCGGGTTGATCAGCCATATTGTCGATGACCGGTTCCAGGTGCTGGCCGCAGCCGGGGGCGGCCTGTCCTCTGGCGACGTGTTCCCCCTGGCCGGAACCTATTGCGCCGAGGTGATCAGCCGCCGCGCCAGTGTCGCCCTGCTGCATGTCGGCACGGACCCCGTGCTCTGCGTCCATCCGGCCTATAGCCAGTTCGGGTTCGAATCCTATATCGCCGCGCCGATCTGGGTGTCCGGCCGGTTGTTCGGGACCATCGCGTTCATGGACAGGGCAATACGTCATGCCGGCTTCCACGACGACGACATCGAATTTCTTGAGATGATGGCCACCGCCATCGGCGGTGCCATTGCCCGGCAGCACGCCGATGACGCCCGGCGCGACGCCGAAGCTGCGCTGGCCGAAGCCGCACGCCTGTTCAGCACCGCCTTCGAGCAGGCACCGATCGGCATGGCCCTGGTCGACATCGACGGCCACTGGCTGCAGGTCAACAACGCGATGTGCCAGATATTGGGCTATGACGAGCCGGAACTGCTCGCGATTGACTTCCAGAGCATCACCGACCCGGCGCATCTGGAATCGGATCTTCATCTGCTGCGCCAGTTGCTGGCGGGGGAGATCCCGGATTACCGGATCGAGAAGCGCTATATCCGCAAGGATGGCCGGCCGATCTGGGCCGGGCTCAGCGTGTCGCTGGTGCGCAACGACGATGGCAGTCCGCGCTATTTCGTGTCGCAAGTCCAGGATATCGACGAGTACAAGGCGGCGCTGGACACGCTGGAGCATCAGAAACGCCAGATCGAGGCCGCCAACCAGCGCCTGGAGAGGCTCGCTGCCACCGATCCTCTGACCGGGCTCGCCAACCGGCGTGCCTTCATGGCCCGGTTCGAACAGGAACTGACCCATCATCATGTCTGTCGCGACAGCCTGTGCCTGCTGCTGGCCGATATCGACCATTTCAAGGCGTTCAACGATCGCTTCGGCCATCCGGCCGGTGACGTTGCCCTGTGTGCCGTTGCCGCAGCACTGGCGGCACAGCTTCGGTCCGGTGACATGGTGGCCCGCCACGGGGGCGAGGAATTCGTGGTCATCCTGCCGCATACGGACCTCGCGGCCGGCCGCGTGCTGGCCAAACGTCTGCGTCAGGCGGTTGCCCGGATCGGTGATCAACCGCGGGCCATCACTCTCAGCATCGGCATCACGCTCTGCCGGCCCGGCGCGGCGACCGACGATCTCGGCCGCGCGGCATTGATCGCCGCCGCCGATCAGGCGCTCTATCAGGCCAAGGCCCGCGGCCGCAACCAGGTCGCCGTCGCCGTCGCCGCCGAATGATCGACGGCTTGATCCGGCGGGCGATCCCTGCGCAGACTGCGTATACAGCCGACCGGCTGATGCAACCATGCCGTCAGATGCACAAGGTCGATCGAGGCGCACCGCCGTCCTGCACGTCGGGGTTCGGCGATGTCTGATCAACGGGGGAAAGGGTCCGCAGAGTCGTCATGGACAGCTGGCTCGTTCTCAGCCTGTCGCTGACCTATCTGGCAGCGCTGTTCGCCATCGCCTGGCGCGGTGACCGCATCGCCGCGCGCCGCGCCAGCCTCACCCAGCGCCGCGCGCCGCTGCTCTATGCCCTCAGCCTCGCGGTCTATTGCACGTCATGGACCTTCTATGGCGCCATCGGCCGGGCGGCGACCGGCGGTTTCGACTTCGTCTCGATCTATGTCGGCCCCATCCTGATGATCGGTCTGGGCTGGCCGATCCTGGCCAAGATGGTCCGGGTGGCCAAGGCCGAGAACGTGGTGTCGATTTCAGATTTCATCTCGGCACGCTATGGCAAGAGCCGCGTGCTGGCGGCACTGGTCACCTTCATCGGCCTGATCGTGGTGCTGCCCTATTTCGCGCTGCAACTGAAGGCGATCACCATCAGCTTCGAGGCGCTGGCCGGCAATCCGTTCGCCGATACCAGCCTGCCGCATCTGCCAGGGCAGACCACGCTTCTGGTCACCATCGTGATGGCGGCCTTCGCCATCCTGTTCGGCGTGCGCAACATCCACGCCAATGAACATCATCCCGGCCTGATGGCGGCGATTTCGGCCGAATCGCTGGTCAAGCTGGCGGCAGCTCTGATCGTGGGCGGCAGCATCGCCACCATCGTGGCCGCCGGGCCGATCGATCTGATCGAAACCGCACTCGACAACCCGGAACTGCGGCTGCTGATGCAACCCGATCTGGATCTGTCGTGGTGGGCGATGACCCTGTTGTCGGGGTTCGCGATCCTGTGCCTGCCGCGCCAATTCCATGTCGCGGTGGTGGAGAACACCCATGTCGGCGATATCCGCACGGCCGCCTGGCTGTTTCCGGCCTATCTGATCGCAATCAACCTGTTCGTGGTGCCGGTAGCCCTGGCCGGCCTGCTGCTGTTCGCCGGCGGCGACGTCAACGCCGATACCTTCCTGGTCACGGTGCCGCTGGCCCTGAACCAGCCGGGTCTGGCGCTGCTCGCCTTCATCGGCGGGCTGTCGGCCGCCACCAGCATGATCGTCGTCGGCACCGTCGCCCTCAGCACCATGGTCTGCAACGATCTGATCGTGCCGGCGCTGATGGCGTTCCGGCCCGCCGCCCGGCGCTGGCATGCCGATCCAAGCCGCATGCTGCTGACCGTCCGCAGGCTGGCGGTGATCGGCATCCTCAGCCTGGCCTATGTCCACTACCGGCTGCTGGGCAGTACCTTTCCGCTGGTCACTTTCGGTCTGGTGTCGTTTGCCGGCGTCGCCCAGTTCGCGCCGCCCCTGCTGCTGGGGCTGTTCTCGCGGCGCATCACCAAGGCCGGCGCCATCGCGGGGCTGGTTACCGGCTTCGTGGCCTGGGTGGCAACCGTGCTGATCCCGTCCTTCGCCGAAGCCGGCCTCATCGCCGCCAGTACATTTCAAGTCCTGCTCGCCGGCCTCGGGCTGACATTCGCCGACGGATCGGGCGGCATCCATGATCTGGACCTGCTGTCAGCCGGCGCCCTCATCAGCCTTGGCCTTAACCTCGTGGTGCTGCTGGGGGTGTCGGCGGTCACCCGGCGCTCAGCGCTTGAGACGCGTCAGGCGGAACGCTTCGTATCGATGCGGCACAATATCGAAGATCGCCGCATGCATCCACGTGGCGCCACGCTGGCCGATCTGCACGAACTGGCGGCTCGTTATGTCGGACGCCGCCGTGCCGATGCCGCATTCCGCGATCTGATGCAGGTGCGCACCGCCCATATCGGCGGCTTCGACAGCGCGCTTCTGGTGCGGATCGATCAGGAAGCGGTGCAGGCCACGGAATGGCTGCTGGCCGGCGCCATCGGTTCGGCCTCGGCGCGAGTGGTGGTGGCCAGCCTGCTCGCGGACCGCCGCCTGTCGCGGTCGGATGCCCGCACCATCATCGACGAGGCGTCACGCGCGATCCTCAACCAGCACGTGTTGCTGCGCTCAACGCTTGAGAATGTCGGCAAGGGTGTGTGTGCGTTCGACGGTGATTTCCAGGTGCTGTTGTGGAACCGCCGCTTCCTCGACATGCTCGACGTGCCCGAGACGATGATCGCCGTCGGCACCCCGCTGTCCGAAATCGTCAGCCATCTGCGCCAGCGCGGCGAGTTCGGCCGCGACGGAGAGATGGACAGCCTGCTGACCCGGCAGTCCGACCCCGCCCAGCGCAGCCGCCACGATGCCTATCACCGCGTGCGTCCTGATGGCACGGTGCTGGAAGTAACCTCGAACCCGTTGCCGGATGGCGGTTTCGTGGCGGTGTTCAATGACGTCACAGACCGCCACCGCGCCGCCGAGGCGCTGCGTGAGGCCAATGAGGGCCTTGAGCGGCGGATCGCCGCCCGCACGGTTGACCTTGCCGCCGCGAAATCCGAGGCTGATCGCGCCAATCAGGCCAAGACCCGGCTGCTGGCCGCGGTCAGCCATGATCTGCTGCAACCGCTGCATGCCGCCCGGCTGTTCATCTCGGCGGCGCGCGATCGGGTGGATGATCCGCTGGTCGGTCAGGCGGATGCCGCTCTGCGGTCGGTGGAACAACTGCTCGGCGATCTGCTCGACGTCACCCGGCTCGATACCGGCGTGGTCAAGCCCAGCCTGGGCGTGGTCAGGATCGACGACATCCTGAGGCCGCTGGCCCGCGAAATGGCGGTGGTCGCCGAAGGCCACGGGCTGTCGCTGCGCCATGTCGCCTGCGGCGCGACAGTCGCGACAGACGCGGTTCTGCTGCGGCGTATCCTGCAGAACCTGCTGGGCAATGCCTTGCGCTATACCGCGCGCGGCCGGGTTCTGGTCGGCTGCCGGCGCAGCGGTGACCGGCTGCGGATCGAGATCTGGGACACCGGTCCCGGCATCCCGAGCGAAAAGCAGGTCGAGATCTTCCAGGAATTCCGCCAGCTCGACACCGCCCCCGGCGATCGCGACAAGGGGCTTGGCCTGGGGCTGTCGATCGTGGAGCGGCTGGCGGCGATTCTGGGTCACCGGCTCAGCCTGCGCTCCAGCCCCGGCCGAGGCAGTTGCTTCGCCGTCGAGGTGCCGATGGCGGTGGCCGAGGTGGTGGCACGGCGCGTGACGCCGCAGGTGCAGGGCGCGGGCTTCAGCGGCATTCTGGTGCTGTGCATCGAGAACGAGATCGCGATCGCCGAGGCCATGACCGCCCTGCTCTCCGGCTGGTCCTGCGAGGTGGTGTGGGGCACCACCGCCGATGCCGCGATGGCGGCGCTGGGCGAGCGCCGGCCCGATATCGTGCTGACCGATTATCACCTGGATCACGGCCTGAACGGCCTGGATGTCCTGGCGGGGTTGAGGGCGCGCTTCGGCAGCGGGCTGCCCGCCGCGGTCATCACCGCCGATCGCGACGCCGCCGTGCGGCAGGCCGCAGAGGCCGCCGGTTGCCACATTGCCTACAAGCCGCTCCGGCCCGGCGCACTCAGGGCGCTGATCGCCCATCTGGTGACCAGATCCCGCAGCCTGAGCGATGATGCTGCCCCAACCGCAGCCGATATCGCCGCCGATTGATCCTGTGCGTCAGATCCGCCGGGCGTCAAACAGCGGCCCGGCTCAGATCGCAACCCGCGTCAGTCGCCACCGGATCGGCGTCCGGGGCGGGGTCGGTGGGCGATGACAGCGCCAGCCGGGCCGCCACGATCGCGGCCTGGGTACGGCTAACCACCCCCAGCCGGCGCAGAATCACCGTCACATGTGCCTTCACCGTGGTTTCCACCACGCCCATCTCATAAGCGATCTGCTTGTTGAGCTTGCCTTCCGCAATGCCGGCCAGCACCCGCAGCTGCTGTGGCGTCAGCCCCGCCACCCGCGCCGCGACATCGCGATCGTCGGTGCTGCCATCGGCGGCGTCGACCGGCGGCACCCAGACGGCGCCATCGATCACCGCCTGGATCGCCTCGCCAAGCCGGTTGACCGGCGCTGATTTCGGCACGAAGCCCGATGCACCATATTGCATGCAGCGCTGAACCGTCGCCGCATCCTCCATCGCCGAGACGACGATCACCGGCAGGGCGGGAAATTCGCTGCGCAGCAGCACCAGCCCGATCAACCCGTTCATGCCCGGCATGTGCAGATCCAGCAGCACCGCATCGACATCGGGTATGTCATGCAGCGCGGTCTCGACTTCGGAAAACCGTGACGCCTGTATGGTGGTGGCGCCGGGCAGGCTGTCGGAAACCGCCTGACGCAGCGCTGCACGCATCAGCGGATGGTCATCGGCAACCAGAATGCGAAACGTCATGGCCTTGCCCTCCCCGGTGTCGTTCTCGGGGCTGGCATGGCCGCACCGCCCCGTTAAGCGAGGATGATGCGCAACTTGGGGCCCGACGCAAGGCCGGTGATGAAAATAAATGGAAACGGGCAGCCGGGGCGGCCCGTTTCTCGCGCGTGCAATATGACCGTCAGGGATGATCATTGCATGATATTGATCACCCCTGAATTATGTCAGTCGTGCTGATAGATGTCGACCGTGCGGGTTTCCCGGATGAACAGCATGCCGATGACGAAGGTCGCGGCCGCAATGATGATCGGGTACCAGAGGCCGGAGTAGATGTCGCCGGTGGCAGCCACGATCGCGAAGCTGGTGGTGGGCAGGAAGCCGCCGAACCAGCCATTGCCGATATGATAGGGCAGCGACATCGAGGTATAGCGGATGCGGGTGGGGAACATTTCGACCAGCATCGCCGCGATCGGGCCATAGACCATGGTGACGTAGAGCACCAGGATCGTCAGCATCACCACGACCATCACGTGGTTGACCGCGTCCGGATCGGCCTTAGGCGGATAGCCGGCCGTCCTAAGGGCGTCGCTCAACGCCTTGTCGAACGTGGCACCGGCCGACTTCAGGTCGGCAGGCGCCGCCGCCGGAGCCGCCCCGCCATGCAGGTTGACAGCCGTGCCGGTGGTGTGGCCGGCCGCATCATAGGCCGGGATCAGGATCTCGCCGACCCGGATCTGGGCGATGGTACCGGCGGGAGCTGCCTCGTTGCTATAAGGCGCGCCCTTGCGGACCAGCGCCGATTTGGCGATATCGCAACTGGCGGTGAATTTGGACGTACCGACCGGGTTGAACTGGAAGGCACATTCGTCCGGATCGGCATAGACCACGATCGGCGAGGTGGCGACCGCCTGTTCCAGCGCCGGATTGGCATAGTGGGTGATGGCCTTGAAGATCGGGAAATAGGTCACGACCGCCAGGGCCAGCCCGGCCATGATGATCGGCTTGCGACCGATCTTGTCCGACAGGGCACCGAAGATGATGAAGAATGGCGTGCC
The DNA here is from genome assembly GCF_014636235.1 of Tistrella bauzanensis. NCBI lineage: Bacteria > Pseudomonadati > Pseudomonadota > Alphaproteobacteria > Geminicoccales > Geminicoccaceae > Tistrella > Tistrella bauzanensis. The sequence goes on along the minus strand of NZ_BMDZ01000062.1, from coordinate 13,449 downwards.
GATCAGCAGGGCGGCGGCAATCATCAGATTGGCCTCCTGTGCATCGACCTTCAGGGTCTGCTGCAGGAAGAACAGGGCATAGAACTGACCGGTGTACCAGACCACCGCCTGCCCGGCGACCAGACCGAACAGCGCCAGCAGCACGATCTTGAGGTTCTTCCAGTTGCCGAACGCCTCGGTCAGCGGCGCCTTGGAATGCTTGCCCTCGTCCTTCATCTTCTGGAAGGCGGGGCTTTCGTTCAGCATCAGCCGGATCCAGACCGACACGCCCAGCAGCACGATCGAGATCAGGAACGGAATCCGCCAGCCCCAGGCTTCGAAGGCCTCGGTCGGCATCGACATCCGGCAGCCAAGGATGATCAGCAGCGACAGGAACAGGCCCAGCGTCGCCGTGGTCTGAATCCAGGCGGTATAGGCGCCACGCCGGCCATTGGGCGCGTGTTCGGCGACATAGGTCGCGGCCCCACCATATTCGCCACCCAGCGCCAGCCCCTGCAGCATGCGCAGCGCGACCAGGATGATCGGCGCCGCGATGCCGATGGTGGCGTAATTCGGCAGCACGCCGACCACGAAGGTCGAGGCGCCCATGATCAGGATCGTGACCAGGAAGGTATATTTGCGGCCGATCATGTCGCCCAGGCGACCAAAGACCAGCGCCCCGAAAGGTCGCACGGCGAAGCCGGCGGCAAAAGCCATCAGCGCAAAAATATAGGCGGCGGTTTCATTGACGCCTGAGAAGAATTGCTTGGCGATAATCGCGGCCAGCGATCCGTATAGATAGAAGTCATACCATTCGAAGATGGTACCGAGGGATGACGCAAAGATAACTTTACGCTCTTTGCTGGTCATCGGCGCGGCCTTGCCGGTGTCCGCGACGGTTATGTTGGCCATGGGCCCTCCCTGGAGCGTTCTGTTGGTCAGACACTGTTCGCCAGCCGCGCCCGCGACTGACCGGCCATGCCCATGACGAATCCAGGCGTCGCAATCGCGTGCCGGTGTCCCCAATCGTCATGTGGCTGGCCAATGGTCCGACGATGCGCGCGTCAGGGTAGCGGCGCAGCCCCGACCTTGGTCGGGGCCGCAGCCACTCCAGGGTTTTGAAATCAAACGAGAAATATTATTGCATTGCAGCATTCATGGTCGATGCGCCGCAACACGGCCTGTCGCGCCCTATCATCCTGCACGCGATTCCCCCCCCGCCGTGGCCCGTCTCAGCCAGCGATCGCCCCGATCCAGTCGATCAGCCGGGCGGCGATGTCGTCGCTGTTGTCGTCCATCATCGGCATGTGGGAATTGCCGTGGCCGCCGGCCGCCGGCAGGTCCAGAAGCTGTGCCGCCACGCCGCAGGCCCGCAGATGGTCGACCGAGTGCCGGGTGGCGGCGGCCAAGGCCGACCAGAACGGCGTCGCCTCCAGATGGTCGCCCAGCACCACCAGCCGGTGTTGCACCCGGCCACCACCGCCCGCCCCGCCCCTGCCATCGCCCCGCCAGCCGGCAGGCGGCTGCGGCATCCCCGCCGGCTCCACCGCGATGCAGCCGCGCACCAGATCCGGGGCGGCAAAGGCCGCCGCATGGGCGAACCAGCCCCCCTGGCTGTGGCCGACCAGGATGCATGGCCCTGTGCGCTCGATCACCGCCAGCAGCGCCGCGAGCGTCTGGGGGCCGGTGCTAAGCCAGCGTGGCACATGCTGGCGGCACAAGGCGTCGAAGCCGGCCATCGGAAAGCGCTGGCCGGGAAACGGCTTGCGCGCCGCGAAGCCGCGGGCATGGCCCAGACGATACAGCGACCACGCCTCCTGATCGCTGCGCATGATCGGCCGGCCCTGCCAGTGACCGTCGATGGCGGCCCAGCCGGCGCGGCCACGTTCCACCGCATCCACCACATGCACCGCAAACCCGGCCTGAACGAAGCGGGTCAGCCAGCCGGGGCGGTCATCAGGCGTGGTCTCCCACATCGACCCGGTCAACGCGCCGCCATGGATCAGCACAACCGGCAGCGCATCCGGGCGCAGGACACGCGGCACGAAGCTCTGCACATAGGCCTGATCGGCAAACACCGCGCCGCCCGGTTCGATCTCGATCGCCGGCGTGTCGCCGGAGAAGCGGATCGGGGCCGCAACCCCGCCGGTCAGCACCACCCGCCCGCCGCCGCAGCGATAGCTGCGGAAGCAGGCGAGATCCATGGCATCATCCATGGCCGCGGGTTCCATGCCGGTCATTGCGCCAGCAGCGGACAGGCACTTGCCGACAGCGGCCAGACCAGATCCTCACCCGGTATGACCGAGACGATGTTCAGGTAGTCCCAGGGCTCGGTCTGCTCGGACGGCGCCTTGACCTGGGCCAGATACATGTCGCGCACCACCCGGCCGTCGGCGCGCAGACGGGCGTTCATGCTATAGGGATCGTCGATCGGCAGCCGGCGCATCGCCGCCACAACCTCGCCCGCATCCCGGCTCGACGCATCGGCAACGGCACGCAGATAATGCAGCACCGCGCCATAGACGCCCGCCTGCAGCATCCCCGGCATCGCCTTCATCCGCTCGAAATAGCGCATCGACAGCGCCCGCGCGCGCGGATCGGCATTCCAGATCGATGGCGTGGTCAGATAGGTGCCCTGGGCCACGTCCAGGCCCAGTCCGTGGATATCGCTCAACAGGAACAGCAGCGCCGCCAGCTTCTGGCCGCCTGCGACCACGCCGAATTCCCGTGCCTGCTTGATCAGATTGATCGTGTCGCTACCGGCATTGGCGATGCCGACGATCTTGGCGCCCGAACTCTGCGCCTGCAGAATGAACGACGAGAAATCGGGCGTGTTCAGCGGATGCAAAACGCTGCCCGTGACGGTGCCGCCATGCGCGGTCACCACCTCGGTCGCGTCGCGCGCGAGCTGATGGCCGAAAGCATAGTCGCTGGCAATGATGAACCAACTGTCGCCACCGGCCTCGACCACCGCGCCGGCGGTCCCCTTCGACACGGCATAGGTGTCATAGGTCCAGTGGACGCTATAGGGGGAGCAGGCTTTGCCGGTCAGCGCCGGTGTGCCGGCGCCCGAGAACAGCACCACCTTATGCTTCTCGCGCGCGATATCCTGCACCGCCAGCGCCACCGATGAATTCGGCACGTCGATGATCGCGTCGACACCGTCGCGGTCATACCATTCGCGGGCGATCGCGGCGCCGAGGTCGGTCTTGTGCTGATGATCGGCCGAGATGATCTCGATCGGGCGGCCATCAATGGTGCCGCCGAAATCCTCGACCGCCAGCCGTGCCGCCTCGATCGACCCCTGGCCGGTCGCGTCGGCGGTAACACCGCTCAGATCGGTCAGCACGCCGATCGTCAACGGCCGGTCCTGGCCGGTCGCAACGTCCCGGGCCACGGCGCTCCCGGTATGAAGCGGCATGGATAGCAGCGCGGCGCCAAACAGCACCGCCACTGTCCGTGCATGGCCGCACGCATGTCCGCCAACATGCCTCAGCATGCCGGTCATATCTGTCCTGATGGTCATCGGTCTTCCTCCCGAAGCGGTGCTTTGCCCCGCTCGGGCACCGCCTGCATCCAGGCCGCATCACCGGCATCCGGGGGTGGATGCAGGCGCGTATGAGGTCGGATGGCAGCACCCTTGTTCTCGTTATGCGTCCGTCGCCGCCAGATCTGCTATGGTCACGACCCACGGATGACCGATGTATTTTGTCCCATTTGGGACTAATTGCAAGCGGGTCGACCACCCACCGCCAAGGGAGATGCCCACGTGCCGCCCACCGCGCAGAGCCTGAAACTGTTTGGCCTGTTCGAAACCGTGCCGATCCGCCAGGCCTATCGCATGGCATTCATCGTCAATTTCTATCGCGGGCCGCTGCTGCGCTGGATCGAGCAGGAATTCGGGCTGTCGCGACCGGAATGGACGATCCTGATCTGCCTGACGCACCAGGATGGCCTGAACCCCCGGGATATCTGCGACTTCACCGAACAGCCGCGCAACAATGTCAGCCGGGGCGCCGCGCTGCTCGAATCCAAGGCACTGATCACCCGCGGCCCCGACCCGGCCGATGCCCGCCGCAGCCTGCTGCACCTGACGCCCGAGGGCCGGGCCCTGCACGACCGGATCATGCCGATGTTCGCCGCCCGCGAAGCTCAAATGCTGTCGGTGCTGAGCGCGGACGAACAGGCGCAACTCGACGCCATCCTCACCCGCCTGACCGAAAACCTGCCGATCTGGCGGTGAGGCCCGCTGCCAAGGGAACCACGCCAGGCCTCAGGCCATTGTGTTGGAACCCCGCGCGTCACATCGACCGCGGCCGTTCGAACCGAAGAGGTTTTCCGATGCATACCATCTCCGCCGACATGCGCGCCTGTATCGACGAGTGCCTACGGTGCTACCAATCCTGCCTCGGCACCGCAATGACCCATTGCCTCGAACAGGGCGGCCGTCATGTCGAGCCCGCGCATTTCCGCCTGATGATGGCCTGCGCGGAAATCTGCCGCACCTCGGCCCATTTCATGCTGATCGGCACCGATCACCACCGCCACACCTGCGCCGAATGCTTGGAAATCTGCGAGCAATGCGCGAAAAGCTGCGACGCCCTGGACGGCATGGAAGACTGCGCCGCCACCTGCCGCCGCTGCGCGGAGTCCTGCCGCAAGATGGCGGCGTGATGGCCAATGGCGTGAGGGCCATGTGCGCATGACTTTGCGCTGACCTCGACAGACAGACAAAAGGCCCGGATGGCGATGTGCCGTCCGGGCCTTCTTTAATGAGGCTCAAGGAAGTGATCCCTACAGAGACCTGATGATCCCTGACAGCAGCCTGCGCCAAGTCACTTCGCATGCAGATACTGTCGCGGCTCGGCAACATCACCCACCAGAACAGCGTCCTGGAACACGACGCCTATGCCAATCCGCCATCCCACCACAGGGCAGCCGAGAGTGCGTCAGCAGCGCGGCGAGAAGCGTCAGTGTAGCCCGGATACAATCTTCAGTAGGAAATCTATATGAAAAATTATCCAGAAAGACGGTGCTCATATTGAAGAGAATACCACTCTCTTCAGCCCTCGGAGGCAGCAGCCCGTTGTCACGCCTGAAAACCCGTCTATAGGAATGATTGATGGAAATATATCACAATTCACCCGCCTTTCCAGCCGAATATCTGAGAGATTTCGAGCGACGCCCTGATGCAATGATCTACATGCACGGAAATATACCTAGGGTCTATTTTTACACTGGATATGACGAAGGGGACGCCCGTATCACAGGCAGGGTGCAGGACGGCCAAGGCATCTTTATGCATGGGACGATCCAGGCCAGTCACCCGTTCGCAATACCATATCTCAACCGTCCACGATTCGGCATTATCGTGCGCTGTAATAACGGCACGTCCCACGCTGGCGGAGCGGTATTCGTAGCAAATGTGCAGATCGTTCAAGCCACGATGGTAGATCAAAGGCAGCTCGACGCCGAAGGATTCATTGGTCAGCCACGGTCGCCCCATCTTCTACGCTTCGAGTTACAGCATGACATTGAGATGGTTCAGCCAAGATAGGTCGATACTACCCCAAAGGCCCCATCTCATTCATTCGTGCCGCTACAATTGACCGTATCGGAGTAATCCGCCTTGGGCTGGACTCTCCAATAATGATTCCCTCGCCGGTCTACCACGTGGATGCCCCTTGAGAATGGCCGCGACCAGACCGAAAGTCTCCGAACTACGCGCAGAGACATTGGGCCTCCTATAGCGCACCATCCGGAACAGAAAAAGGCCCGATCAGCCAAGCGGCTAATCGGGCCTTTTTCGACAGCCATAGCAATGACTGTCCGATTGGTAGCGAGGGAGGGATTTGAACCCCCGACCAAGGGCTTATGAGTCCCCTGCTCTACCACTGAGCTACCCCGCCTCACGGTGGCGTCGCTCCGTCGTCTGGAGTGCCGCCGATCAGGTGGGCGTGAAATAGCGGATCGGCAGGCGGGTTGTCAAGTGTTGGCGTGATCGATTGTCGGTGGCGGGGCCACTGAGGCCGGGCCGGACGATGGATCGAGACCATACAACGACGCCATCGCCCGCCTGTCGTCGGTGAGTGCGCCGACCCGGTCAAGCAGGTCGCCATACGTCGCCCACGGCTCATGCCGGGTGTGAGGCCAGTCACTGCCCCAGACCAGCCGGTGGGGGCCAAGTCGCGCCGCCAGCCAGGCCAGATGGGCCGTGACAGGAACCCGGCTGCGATAGGGGGCACTCGCCTTGACGTGAACGCCATGTCCGTCCGGCAGCGCCGCCAGGGCGCGGAACCAGGGTTCATCCTCGGGGTCGGGTGCCTCGACCAGCCCCAGATGATCGATGACCAGCGTGCCGGCCGCCGCGGCCAGCGGCGCCAGCACCGGCGCAATGCGATGGCTTTCAAGCTGAATCTCAAGATGCAGCCCGGCATCGCGCATCCGGCTGAGAAATGCTTTGACCGCGCGATCGGCCGGGTCCGGGACCGGTGCGCCGGAGACCAGATTCCACCGCAACCCCCTGATGCCGCCAGCCGCCAGCGCCCGCAGATCTGCCGGCTGGCTGTCGATATCGACCACCGCGACCCCGGCGAAACGGCGCCGGTCGAGCCGTTCCAGCGTGTCGAGCAGGATATGATTGTCGGTGCCAAGAAAACTGACCTGAACGATCACTCCGCCGATCAGGCCATGGGCCGCCAGCCGCGCCAGCCAATCCGACAGCAGCGCCGGACGGCTGGGTAGATACCGCACCGGGCCGGCCGCCGCCACCCGGTCATAAACATGAACATGTGCGTCGAAAGCTATCATGCCGCCTCCCTTATATGGTTCTATATAGAACTGGTTGACCGGAGCGGTCAAAGGGTTTAGGCAGGAAGACAGAGGGAGACCGAGCCGATGCTGCACCCACACCTGCCGTCCGACGAACGGCTGCCTGCCTATCTGCGTCTGCGCGACGCCCTGGCCGCCCGCATCGCCGCCGGGGAATGGGGCCCGGATGCCGTGCTGCCATCCGAGAACGCGCTTGCCCGCGACCACCATCTGTCGGTGGGCACGGTGCGCAAGGCGGTGCAGCATCTGGTCGATGAGGGATTGCTGGAGCGGCGGCAGGGATCGGGCACCTATCTGCGCAAACCCGCCTTCGATGCCACACTGTTCCGCTTCTTCCAGATGCAGACACCGGGCGAGGACGGGCAGAGCATCCCGAAAAGCCAGTTGATCGCCCGGGTCCGGGTCACGCCACCCGCGCCGGTGGCGGCGATCCTTGGCACGGCAGACACCATTCGCATCGACCGCCTGCGATCGCTGTCGGGCCGGCCGATCCTTGCCGAAGAGATCTATGTGCCGGCCAGCCGCTTCCCCGGGCTGGAGACGATCGCCGCCCACGACCTCGGGCCCCTGCTCTATCCGGTCTATTACGACCGGTTCGGAATCTTCGTGGCCCGCGCGATCGACGATGTGAGCTTCGCCACGGCGGATGCCGGCACCGCCGCCCTGCTCGGCATCACCGAAGGCGACCCCGTGGCCGAAATCGAACGCACCGCCTTCACCATCGACGGCACCGCCATTGAATGGCGGATCGCCCGCGGCAACGCCCGCAACTTCCGCTATCGCAGCCGGATCGGCTGACATGCCGCCGCCGCACCCGCCCGACCCCAGGGCAGATGCGGGCGCGCGCCATAACAACACGTCCAGGGAGGGACATCATGAAAACGCTCGTGATCCATGCGGCCATCATCGGCCTTCTGGCCCCGTCCGCGGCGCTGGCGGCCTATCCGGAGCGGCCGATCGAGATGATCGTGCCGGCGCCCGCCGGTGGCGGCACCGACACCGCCGCCCGCAAGCTCGCCACCATTCTTGAAGACCGGCTCGGCACCAGCATCGCGATCCTCAACGTCGCCGGCGGCGGCGGATCGGTGGGCGCCACACAGTTCATGCGGGCCAGATCCGACGGCTACACGCTGTTCTCCACCTGGAACAGCCCGCTGACCACGGTGCCACAGGTCCAGAAGGTCGCCTATGGCCTTGACAGCTTCACACCCATCGCCTCGACCTCCGAGACCGCCTATACGCTGTGCGTGAAGGCTGATTTTCCCGCCGCCACCGGCCAGGCCTTCCTCGACGAACTCAAGGTCAACCCCGACAAATACACCTATGGCAATGACGGCATCGGCGGCACCATGCAGCTTGCCGCCGAACGGATCTTTCAGGCCAAAGGCGTCAAGGCGGTGGCCATCCCCTTCGGTGGTGCCGGTGAAACCCTGCAGAATTTCCTGGGGGGTCATATCGACATCTATGGCGGCTCGATCTCTCCGGTCATCCCCTATGTCCAGTCGGGCGAGGCCAAATGCCTGATCGTCACCTCGGCCGCCCCCGTCGCCGCCCTGCCCGATGCGGCGGGCTTGGCCGAGCTTGGGCTCGGGTCCGAGGAAACCCTGCTCTGGCGGGCGATCCTTGGTCCCAAGGACATGGACCCAGCGCAGGTGGAGACGCTGACCAACGCGATCCGCGCGGCCGTGAATACGCCTGAGTATGTGGAGTTCCTGGCCACACGCGGTGAGACGCCGAATGTGATCGCCGGCGATGCGCTGGCGCGGCGGCTTGCCGAGGAATATGACGGCCTCGCCCGGGCGGCCAGGGCGCTGGGTCTGGGGAACTGACATGGAGCGGCGGCAGGACGTCGTTCTCGGCCTCGTCCTCGCCGCCCTCGGCGGGTTCGCGGCCCATGAAGCCACCAGCTATCGCGGCGCCTCGGGCACCTACCCGCTGGTGCTGGGCGCGGTGCTGGCGGTGCTGGGGCTGGCCCTTGTGGCGCGCGCCCTCAGACAGTCCGGCAACCGCGCCCGGCCGCTTGCCGTCCACGCCGTCCGCCTGGTCGGCACCGGGGCGATGTCCGCGATCTATCTGGCGCTGATACCCGCGCTCGGCTTCTACACCGCATCGGCGGTGGCGGTGGCGGCGATGCCGGCGGCACTCGGCCTGCGCCGGCCTGCCCTGCTTGGCCTCGGCGCCGTCATCTTCATCGGCACCGTCTGGCTGGTGTTCTCGCTGGTGCTGAACAAGCCGCTGCCGCCCGAAATCTGGTTCCGCCCCGGCTGAGGCCGGCCAGCCCCTGGACACCCGTTCCCCATGGATATCATCCTTCAGATCCTGTCGGGGGTGTTCGCGCCCGACACGATGCTCGCCATGCTCGGCGCCTCGCTGCTCGGCGTCTTCATCGGCGCCCTGCCCGGCCTGAACCCGGTGATGGCGATCGCGCTGCTGCTGCCGCTCACCTATTCCATGGACCCGCTGGTCGCCCTGGGCATGGTCGCCGGCATCTATAACGGCTCGATGTATGGCGGTGCCATTCCGGCCATCCTGCTGCGCATCCCCGGCACGCCCGCGGCCATCGCCACCACCTTCGACGGCTATCCAATGGCCCAGAGGGGGGAGGCCGCCAAGGCGCTCAAGATCGCCTGCTGGTCGTCGGCGATCGGCGGCACCGCCTCGGCGCTGGCGCTGATGACGCTGGGGCCGCTGCTCGCCCGCGGCACGCTCTATTTCGGGCCGGCGGAATATTTCTGGGTGGCGATGTTCGGCATGGCGTCGATCGGGGTGATGGTCGGTCGCGATCCGCTGAAAGGGCTGATCGCCTCGGTGCTGGGGCTGCTGCTCGGCACCGTCGGGCTCGATCAGTTGTCGGGCACGCCGCGCTTCACCTTCGATCAGCCCTGGCTGCTGGGTGGGTTGGATCTGATCGTGATCCTGGTCGGCCTCTATGCCCTGCCGCCGGTGCTGCAACTGGCGGAAGCCGCCGATCTGAAGGGGTTGCCCGCCAGCGCGCTGCGCCTGGGACGCGTCAGGCTGACCCGGGCGGATGTGGTGTCGCTGGTGCCCACCTGGATCCGCTCGTCATTGATCGGCATCGGGGTCGGCATCCTGCCCGGCGCCGGCGGCAATATCGCCGCCTTCCTGTCGTATAACGCCGCAAAGAACCGCGCGCCCGATCCCGACAGCTTCGGCAAGGGCAATCCCGCCGGCGTCGCCGCGGCCGAATGCGGCAACAATGCCGACAATGCCGCATCGATGATCCCGGCCTTGACCCTGGGCATTCCCGGCAATGTCGTGGCGGCGCTGGTGCTGGGCGCCCTGCTGATCCACGGCCTTCAGCCCGGCCCGCAACTGTTCAGCCAGGCACCCGATCTGGTTGGCGGCTTCATGGTGCAGATGCTGGTGACTTCGCTGCTGATCCTGGCGGTCGGCGGCGCCGCGGCAACACGCGTCTTCGCGCAGGTTCAACGCCTGCCGGGGGTGATGCTGGTGCCGACGATCCTGGTGCTGATGGCGGTCGGCGTCTATGTCATCAATGGCCGGCTGGTCGATCTGTGGCTGATGTTCGGGGCAGGCCTTGCCGGCTATCTGCTTGAAAAGCTGGATGTGCCGCTGGCACCGATCGTGCTGGGGCTGATTCTGGGGCCGATGGCCGAACAGGGGGTGCGACGCGCGTTGCTGATCGGGCGCGGCGATCCGATGTCGCTGATCAGCCATCCGCTGTCAGCAGTGATCGCGCTGGCGACGCTCGGCTTCATCCTGTGGCCATTGCTCCGGCGCCTGAAGCCGCGGCGGCCACCTGCGGCATAGCAAGAAGGGGCGCATGACAATACGTCATGCGCCCTTTCGAAAGGATCACCCGCCCGCTTACGGCCGCAGCGACTCCTGGCGGCGCAGCACGTCGCGCAGGCTCGCCTGCTGGCGGTCGAGCGCGCGGATCTGGTCGCGCAGGCTGCGGCGCTCGTTGTCTTTCTGGGTCTTCTGCAGCTTCTGTTCCAGATCCTGGATCTTCGTGTCCATGCTCTGGATTTCGCGATTGGTCTTGTTGACCTTCAGGCCGTCCTTCAGTGCCTGCGAGAAGGCGCCGTCGCCGCGCTGTCCGCGGCAGGCATCCTCTTTCCACGTCCGCCCCTCGACCCCCTCACGCCAGCCCGTGGCCGCCGTGCAATAGGTGGCGATGCCGGCATCCCAGCCGGCCCGATAGGCAGTGGTATCCGGGCGCACCCCCGCCTTCGCGCAATCGCTGGCATAGGCCGCAAGCGAACTCTGCTGGTCTTCGCCGGCGGCGCCATCGGTATAGCCGGTGCGGTTCCAGTCGGCGACCTTGCATTCGTCGGGGGACATGCTGGTACAGGCCGCCAGCACCAGAGGCACGGCCAGCAGGATCAGAAGGGCGAATAATTTCTTCATGGGGGCGGGTATCCCGATGCGGCAAAGGATGCGGCAGACAGAGCGCGCTTGGCTCCCCGCCTTATAGCAGGCCGCCGCCCCGCCACCAGCCCCGCCGATCACGCCTGGGGCAACGGCTGTCGACCACCACGTCGCCCCGTCGCGGTTCGGGTCAGGCTGCGGCCATGTCGGTGATCCAGCCGCCGCCCAGCACCCGGTCGCCGTCATAAAACACGCAGGCCTGACCGCTGGCCACCGCGCGCTGCGGATCATCGAACACCACCTCGGCACGCGGCAGTCGGTCGCCATCCGTGTCGGCGGCCGGCGGATCGATCAGCCGCAATGTCGCCGGCGCCGGATCGCCGGTGGAGCGGATGCGGGCATCGATGCGCAGGCCGTCGGCTGGCGGTGCCGCCCCCTCGCCCAGCCAGTGAACCCGGCCGACCGACACCGTCCGGCGCCCCAGCAGATGCCCCGGCCCCACGATCACCCGCCGGCGCACGGCATCCAGCTTCAGGACAAAGAGCGGCTCGGGGCCGCCACGGTCCAGCTTCAGCCCGCGCCGCTGACCGATGGTATAGCGATACACCCCCTCATGCCCGCCCAGCACCTCGCCGGTCTCGGCATGGATGATCTCGCCGGGAGCATCGGCCATCGGTGCCAGCTTGCGGACGGTCTCGGCATAGCGGCCCGAGGGCACGAAGCAGATATCCTGGCTGTCGGGCTTGGACGCCACCACCAGCCCGAATTCCGCGGCCATCGCCCGCACCTTGGGCTTTTCCATATCGCCCAGCGGAAACCGCAGCCGGCCCAGCCGTTCCTTGGTCAGCGCGAACAGGAAATAGCTCTGGTCGCGGGCCGGGTCGCGGCCGCGCAGCAGGGCCGGCCCGCCATCGGCGCCGATGCCGTTGCGGGCATAATGGCCAGTCACCAGCAGATCGGCATCCAGATCGAGCGCGGTGTCGAGCAGATCGCGGAACTTCACCCGCTCATTGCAGCGTATGCAGGGCACCGGCGTGTCGCCGGCCAGATAGCTGGCGGCGAAATCATCGATCACCGCCGCGCGGAAGCGCGCTTCATAATCCAGCACGTAATGCGGAATGCCCAGCCGGTCGGCGACCGCGCGGGCGTCGCGGATGTCACGGCCGGCGCAGCATGCCCCGGCCTTCTCCACCGCCATGCCATGATCATAAAGCTGCAAGGTGACGCCGACGACGTCATAGCCTTCGGCCTTCAGCATCGCCGCCGTCACCGAGCTGTCGACGCCACCCGACATGGCGACCACCACCCGCGTCGTGGCGGCAGGCTTGTCGAGACCGAGGCTGTTCATGAGACGAGCGTCCTTCGATGATGGAGGGTCGGAACCAGGGATCAGATATCGGTGGCGGATGCGCCGGCATCCAGCCCCATCTGCCAGAAAGCGGCTTCCAGCCGGGTCGCGGCCGCGAACAGACCGGTCAGCGCCGGCAGGCGGGCTTCGCCGCCGCGCTGCCGCCAGACCCGGTCGATCTGGTCCGAAGCCACCCGCACGATGCCGGCATAGTCATCGCCGGCATAGGCATCGATCCAGTCGCGATATGGATCGCCCGCCGGCAGCCCGGCCGCTTCCGCCTTCAACCGGTGGCCGATCTCGCCATAACCGACCACGCAGGGGCTCAAGGCCACCAGCAGGTCCAGGAGGTCGCCTTTCAGACCGGTGTCGATCACGAAGCGGGTATAGGCGACCGTCGGCAGATCTTCGGGCGTGGCTGCCATATCGGCTTCGGTCAGGCCCCAGGCCGCGCAGGTGCGGACATGCAGCTTCATTTCGGTATTGGTCAGGCCGCGCAGGGTCTCCGCGGCAGCCCGCATGTCGTCGAGCGTCTCGGCCTTGAAGGCCGCGAGCGCATAGGCGCGCGCGAACTGGATCAGGAACAGGTAATCCTGGATCAGATAATGCCGGAACGCCGCGCGCGGCAGATCGCCACACCCCAGGCCACGCACGAAGTCATGGGCGATATAGGCCTCCCATCCGGCGCGGCTGCGCGACCGCAGCGCCGCCACCAGGCCGTCTTCGGCAAACAGGCCATGTCCGGGTGCCAGATCGTCGAGCATGCGGGCGTCTCCTCGGGTGCCAGGGACAAGTGAAAATCCGGCGCCACGTTACCCGACCCGCTGCGGCTTGGCCAGATGAGGGGCCATCATCACCAGGGCAATCGGGTGAAACTGTGCGTGACAGAGCGGAAAAAGTCTGAATCTCTCGTTGTCGACCTTTTTGGCTTGGGAGGG